>NZ_JADBTX010000090.1:0-8103 GCF_020245945.1 Microcystis sp. M015S2 | reverse complement strand
CGGTGCATAGCCATTACGACTGATTTGTTCGAGGTTTTCTCTTTGTTCCCCTGTTAGATTGACTTTATCTCGCCGACCTCTTCCCCTTAAAATGTCCTCTGCTTGTTCGAGCTATTGCCCTATTTTAGCTGAAACAGTCCACTAGTTATAATGAACTCTCGAAAATTAATTATGCAAGAACTCTAATAAAGATTATCGATGGTAGTTATAAACGACAAGGATGGGTGGTTTGGAACGAAAACGGACGTTATCCCGATGTGATCGTGGAATTAATGTCAGAAAGCACCGCAAAAATCGATTTAACTACCAAAAAAGACCTCTATGAGCGGACTTTTCGCTGTTCCCAATACTTCGTTTATAATCCCTTTGATGCCACTTCCCTGCGAGGTTGGGCGTTAGACCAAAATCAATGCTATCAAGAAATTATTCCCGACCACCGCGGTTGGTTATGGTATCAACGTTTGGGATTATGGTTAGGAGTCTGGATGGGCAGCATCCAACGAGAAGAAGCCCCTTGGCTACGTTTTTATGACCTAGACGGCAATTTAATGCTCCTACCTGCGGAATTAGCCGAAATTGAACGTCAGAATGCTGAAGGCGAACGTCAACGGGCGGAACGTTTAGCGGCGCAATTACGGCAATTAGGCATAAATCCCGATGAAACCGCGTAATCGGCCCAGGACTGACCCCTATCTCTAAAAACCGAAAACCCACACATTCCGATCTCGGTTTGTGTGGGCTGATTGTTCACTTAATTCTAAGATTGAAAGCTTACACTTTGGCGAAATCTAAGAGCTTAACTCAGAGTAACACCAGAGCGATCATAAGTTTAGGAAGAGAAGTCGGCCGAGAAGCGACGTTGAACGGTTTCCCCGTGGCCATTGTCATTGTCAATACCGATTTCAGAAGCACTTCTCCCTAACATCGATTGTTGACGATTTTTGACGGCATGGTGGTGACGCATCATTAAGGCGCGAGCTTGTTGTTCTGTAGACATAATCATTTCCTCCGAGCTGCAAATAGTGTTTCGAACTTTTTTAATCACCCACTAATATGTATAACATACAATTCTGTATCTATTTTTACAAAACGCCCTAATCCCAGAAAAATTAACAAAACTTTACAATAGGAGACGGTCGGCAGCAGTCAGAAGTCAGGAGATTGCTTTTATTTATTCTCCCCACCCCCCAATTCATAATTCATAATTCATAATTCCCAAGACATCAATCGCCCTCATACCTTAATCGAACTAGGTTCATCGACGGCGGCGATAATGCGATGACAACCGGAAAAGGGTTGCGCCCATTGATACTGGTGTTCTAAAGGATTACCCCAACAGAGACCGAGATATAATTCTGTGCGCGCCACATCTAATTCCGCCCATTCGGACTGGGCAACTAATTCGGCTAGAGAATCGGCGGAAATGGGACGACGAGAGTTAAGCGCCCACCAAAAATTCATATTAGGGGTGATACTGTTCCAAAAATCTAAAACCGAGGCTTTAGCAGCCACGAGAATTTCCTTGTCACCCGCCACGGCAACTAATTGATTATGAATTTCGGGATAACGGAGAGTGCGATCGCCCCATTGACAAACACGCCAGATAATGCCCGAAACCTGATATTTTTGTTGATAATCGTGAACTTGGCGGCGAAAATCTTGATAGGCGAAGACTTTGCCCACCTTTTCTAGATTGATCGCCTTGGCAATCACTGGATTATCAATGCGCTCCGCCGGAGAGAGTAACAGACGTTCCCCTTTGCAAGTGGCGTGCATTTCTCGCTCGAGGATTTCAATTAACTGCTGTGTCGAGTAAGCCATACTACCGCTCTTACCTGAGAGAGGATTTCTTTTTATCATAAACTCGAATTTCCGTAGTGGAAAGGCTCGATCGCTAGAAAATTGTCAATCATCGGAAATATTGGCAGTATACCCCTTAATACTTATCGGCGAAAAAACCCCTCAAAACACCTGTCAGGGAGAGAAGACAGTCTAACTGTCTAGTTTTACATCGGTTACTTTTTTTCTGGTCCAGATGGCGAGAATTGTCAGGAAAAGTCAACCCGTCACTCCCCCTCAAGGATTTTTATCGATTCCAGTTAATCGACAAAAACAGTACAAGTGTATTTAATTAACTGGCCGACGTTTAATTTATCCTACTATTCCCCTGTTCTATTTCTCCCAGTCTTATTAAAATTCTTGATTGTTTTGGGTCACTTCTAATTTGATTGATATCTTTATAAGTAAAACCCATACTAAATAATAACCATATTAATTCTTCTTTCTGATCGCTGCCACTAAATCCTCCTAGAATAGCGTCTAATCTTCTTTGATAGTTCTTTTGCGTTCTTTCCAGTGTATATCTCCCGATTAATTCTTCGATGTATTTTTGAATAGTAAGTCTTTGAAAACGATCAAATTCATATCTGGTATCATCATATAGTCTGTTTCTCTCCGATGCCAATTTCTCGTCGAAAGTCTCCATAATAGATATTTGAAATTCTTGGTACAACTCTAATAGCTTTTTGATCAGACTGGAGACAGGATTAATTGTCGATGGGCTAAATCCACCCATTACTTGGTCAATTTGTTCTAAATTAGGGTTTAAGGAACTAATAATAAAACCAAAGACTAGAGCAATGATTAAACCAACATATACATTATCCTCGATCGAGCTTAATAGAGAAAATATAAATTGAATGAAAAGGTATAAGAGTATTGATATAACAATTTTGACAGTTAATAAAAGAACAAAAGAATTTAAAAAATCCTTTTTTAAATTGGGAAATAAATGACGAATCCTAAAAGCTGAGAAATAGCTAATTCTAGTTTCAACTGATACTCCAATAATTATCGCAGTCACCACAAAAGGCCACCGATCTTCTCCCAGAAGTTTCCGTATTTCGCTAAAAAGATCGGTGGCGGCAGCTGCCTGAGAATCTACCAAAAATAGGTAATGGGTGAATGAACTGAAAAAAGGAAACTTATCTAATTCCGTTAGAACCTGACTACAAAATACCATTTACCCTGAGCCAACGAGTTTTCCAAGTGGGAGTAAAGATTTCGTAGTTTTTTTGTTTATTGACTTTGATATAGCCTTTGTCCTTTAGTTCTTTTAATTTATCTTGTAAGTCAGCTTCTCCAACTCTATCTGTTTCAATTTTAAAGCTTACGACAGTGGCAGCCCTAACTTTGAGTAAATCAGATAAAAGAGACTTCTCCTCGGAGGTTAAATAATTGTCAGACTTAGCTGAAGTCCCAGAATCACCCTTATAAGTGTCATTGTCTTTGGACTTAGGAGGAAATATGTCAAGCATTATGTTTTGTGTAGTTTATAAATACACTTCGACCAGTACACCTTGATCCTCAGTCATGACTCTCTGATCTCATGACTGAGATATGTCTGACTCTGATCTCATGACTGAGATATGTCTGAGTTTTTTGCGATAGAATAGAGATTGCGTCGATTGATGGAAGTTTATGGGGCGATCGCTTAAAGTAAAATCAGAATATATCCCTAGAGTCAAACAAGCACTTAAACGCAATGGTTACGCGACTCAACAGCTGCTTGCTGAGGAGTTAGGGTTAGCAAAATCGACTCTTAACCTTTTTCTTAACGGTAAATCGATTAGCAATCTTAATTTTTATGAAATTTGTCAAAAATTAGCCCTTGATTATCGAGAAATCGCTGACTGGGATGAGTTGGAGGAAACAGCGGCTGCCATGTCTGAGGATGAGGGAGAAAACCGGGCCGCGGATTTTTCCAAGTATGTTGAACGTCCTCCAGTGGAACAGCTTTGTCTGGAGACGGTGAGTCAAGCAGGTTCATTGTTGCGGATTAAATCGGCCAAGGGGATGGGTAAAACCCTATTAGTCGATAGAATTTTGAGTCAAGTTGACAAAAGACGGTATAAAACCGTCAGTTTCAGTTTTTTACAAGCAAGCAAAAGAATTATCAGCGATTTAGACCGATTGCTGTCTTGGTTTGCTTTGATTATTTCCAAGAAATTAGGGTTAGCAAATCTCTTTCAGGAAAAATGGCAAGAAGGATTAGGAATTTATAGCTGTACTGCCTATTTTGAAGATCATTTGCTCAAAAAGCTGGATAAACCCCTAATTTTAGTTTTAGAGGAGATAGATAGTCTCTTTGTTTATGCAAGCGTTGCCGACGATTTCCTTAGTTTATTTCGTCTTTGGCATGAGGAGGCAAAAAATAATAATACTTGGCAAAAGTTACACTTAATTATCACCTATTCCACAGAAAATTATGTTCCTGCTGACCTGAATAAATCTCCTGTGAATGTGGGAACAGAAATCCTGTTACCTGATTTTACTCCAGAACAGGTCTTGACTCTAGCCAATAAATATCAGGCTAACTTGGGAAAAGATGAACTGCAAAAAATAATTAATCTTGTTGGGGGACATCCCTATTTAATCCAAAAAGCGCTTTATGCAATTACCCAAAAACAGCTGTCTTTAGCAGATTTTGAACAGACAGCAGCCACGGAAGCGGGGATTTATGGGGATCATTTGCGAGGACATTTGCTAAACTTACAAGAACATCCAAACCTAGCAGCAGGAATGAAAAAGGTTGTAGAGTCGTCTTCTCCCGTTGATTTAGGTGCAACAATTAATTGGCAACTTCATAGTTTAGGATTAGTAACCTTTGTGCAGAATGCTGTTCAACCCCGTTATCCACTATACAGCGACTATTTTAGGTATCGCCTATCCTCCTAAAATCCGATATATTGAGTTAAACTGTTGTACATCTAAATCTAATATTCGTTTTCACCTGTTCCCCGTTCCCCCATCGAACCCAGAACTTTAAATGCGGACTAGCTTAGGGACAGATAACCTTTGATTAAATTATTCATCAAACTTAACCAATCAGACAAATTGCTAATTTTAATCCTATGGCGAACAATTTTTATTATGTTGGAGGCAGCGTTCCCCTAGATGCACCTAGTTATATCAAGCGGGAAGCAGATGATCTATTTTATAACTATCTAAAAAATGGACAGTATTGCTATGTGTTGAATTCCCGTCAGATGGGAAAATCAAGTTTGTGGGTACAGACACAAAAACGACTAAAAGAGGATAATATTGATTGTGCCACCATTGATTTGAGTGGTATAGGAAAAAACATCTCCGAAGATATTTGGTATCGAGTATTATTTGAGCAACTGGTTAAACGATTTGATCTTTCTATTCGGGAAAAAGAGCAAACTTGGTGGGATGAACGAGCCTATAAATCAGCTATTAATCGTCTTGATGAATTTGTTGAGGAAATTCTCTTAAAGGAGGTATCCCGACCTATTGTTATCTGTTTCGATGAAATTGATAGCGTTCTGAGTTTAAAATTTTCCACAGATGATTTCTTTGCTTGGCTGCGTAGCTGTCATGAAAAACGTCCCCATAATAGGGATTACCAACGTCTAACCTTTTGTATGTTGGGGGTAGCGGCAGTTTCTAACTTTATTCTAGATAATTATCGTAGTCCTTTTAATATTGGTCAAGATATTCGATTATCTGGATTTACTATAGGGGATGCCAGAAAACTGGCCGAGGGATTGCAGGACAAAGTTATCGCACCAGAACGGGTTTTAGAGGAGGTTATAGAGTGGACAGGTGGACAACCATTTTTAACTCAAAAAATTTGTCATTTAATCTCCACATCTCGCACTGGATTTGGCAAGGAATCCCCAGCAACCCCGATTAATGTCGGCGATTTTATCCAGTCGCAAGTAATTAGTAACTGGGTATCTCAAGATAGTCCAGAACACCTAAAAACTATTCGGAATCGTTTATTAAATAATCGTTTATTAAATAAGCGTGTCACGGGTAGAAGAATGCTGAAGCTTTACCAAGAAATTTTAAGAAATGGTGAAATTACCGATGATGGTAGTCCCGATCAAATAGAATTACGCTTGACGGGATTGGTAGTTCAAGACCGACAAAAGTTAAAAGTTTATAATAAGATTTATAGAAATGTTTTTAATGAAACTTGGGTGACAACGGAATTAAATAAAATCCCTGCATACTACGAAAGAGTAGATCAACTAGCTGAAATACTATTAAGGACTGAATTTGATGAGAATCAAAGAGCAGCTTTAATTGAGGAAATTCCAGCTTGGACAGGTGGTAACTTGGAGTTAAATATAATAGTTATCCTTTTGCTAATCGACAATAAAAACGAGTTACGAGAAGGACAAGAAAAACCAAAAATTGAACAATTGATTCAGAAAAATATTGTGGAAAATTGGTTACAAAATAAAGCGGCAGACCATCTCCAGAAAATACAAAACAGTCTCTTAACTCCTGATAAAAATGTTAGGTCAAGATTAGAAATCTATCAAGAAATTTTGCAGGGGAGAGTCTTTGCTGATAACAAACCAGAAAAATTGGCACTTCAGCAAGCAGAATTAGTGATTAAAAATGATGAGTATCTAGAAGTTACCAATCGAATTTATAAAGAGGTATTTAATGTTCAATGGGTTAAACAAGAACTAGAAAAATTAGTTGAGGTGGAGAAATCTCCTGCTGATTTAACTAAAATATTATCTTTCTTGGCACTATTAGGCTTTCTTGGATTTACTTTTTGGTCATTAAAGACTCCTGAAGTCGTGGTGACATCCTCACCTAGTATTCCAGAAATTTGTGCTAAACGAGATTTTAATATTACCTTAGAAAAGAATATTCAACAACTGCAAGACTTGAAAAGGAAACAAGGTAATCAGTTTCCTGAAAATTGCGCGACTCAATTAAATGAATTAAGGTTAATTCAGCAAGCAGTAGGACTAGCTACCAATAATTTTGTGGCTGATGTGCCGGGTAGAGAAGGTGGTTTTGAAATTTTGTGCAAAATCCCCCCAACTTCTGATAACTTTAAAGAAGCTCAATCTTGGGCAAAAAGTTGGCATAATGACAGATATTGGAAATCGCGCATCGATCGAGCTTTGCAAGATAATCCAAATTGCCAAAAACTTATTGAATAAACATTAATTTTTCAATCACTAAATACCCCATCGCTACCCGTTAATTCCTCGGATAATGATACTCGGATTCCTTCCCTTCCCCGTGACCAAAATAAAAAGAATAGGTCAGAAACATTGAAGGATTGACTCCTGATAACAGGAGAAAAATTAACCTGTGTTTTTTTTTGACATAAAACAATTACCTGCGTATAATAGAGGAGATTGCCAATCATTAGCCAGAGAATTAAACTAAAAATAAAAGTAAATGCCATGACTATAATCCATCCAAAAAATTGAAAAGCGACTTGAGATATGCGACTATCCTGTGTTAATCCATTGGCGAATTCTCCTGCCTCTTTGGTACTAAAGAAACCCACCGCCATTGTTACCCAAAAACCACAAAAAAGATGTACTGGAATTGATCCCACTGGATCATCAATTACTTTAGTTTTAATTAAAAATTCTTCTCCTAATAAGACAATAATGCCACCGAGGATAATAGCCGATTTGATATTAACATCACCTGAGGATGCCATGATCGGGGCATCTCATCTTTATAAATCTACTAAGTTGAAATTTTTAAGGGCAAAAGCTATGCTAAAATTGGTTGTTGGGTTGGATTTTATCAATCAATCCAGGTTTTTGGGGGGTATAACCCCCGAACCCTGGAGCGCATTAATTTTTCCATGAGATGCTCACCGGAAGTTGTTGATGTATTTATAATGATTTAAGAGTCACTGATATATTTAATGAAAAACTAGGCCAATCCAGGACTAGATAGCATCGTGATAAGGGGGATAGGACTTTGGACTCCGCTAACGATCAGAAAATTCTCGGCTATTTCATCGAAGAAGCAAAAGAACACCTAGAAACTTTGGAACAGGGGATTTTAGACTTAGGCAATCTCGTGAACAACCATGAACAGATGAACGAGATGTTTCGTGCCGCCCATTCCGTCAAGGCAGGGGCGGCCATGTTAGGCTATAGCAGTATCCAAAAAACTGCTCACCGTCTTGAGGATGCTTTCACAATACTGAAAGAAAATCCCCTAGAAGTGGATCAAAAATTAGAGTCTTTGTTCCTCAAGAGTTATGATCTGCTTCAGATATTGATCGATAAGCTGCAGGCT
>NZ_JADBTX010000009.1:0-22746 GCF_020245945.1 Microcystis sp. M015S2 | reverse complement strand
TTGGTTGGGAACTATTCAGCGAGAAAGAGCTAATATTAGGCTTTATTTGGACGATAGCCCCAGTTTAAGGCGATATTTAACCGATGAAAGCCTATTTAAACTCTATGCTGTTGCTTGTTGCGATGCCTTTAGAGAGACGGGATTAGAGTTTCCCCCAGTTTGTCCCTACGGTATTGAGGATATTTTAAATCGTTCTCTTCATTTGTCGGAACGATAGACGAATCTCCTCACCTAACGACTGTATCTTATAATACATTGTGCCTACCAAAACCAGCCGAAACCCCTAGTCATTTTCTTCTTCTCTATTTTCAATATTTATTGCTGACATTTCTGAAGGCAAAGGAGTTGCTAAACGAATATTAACATCAATCATCAATTGATTTTTTTCAATCTTTATATTCGCTCTTTTCACAACAATGAAAGCAGAAATAGAATCACTGGCATCGTATTCAAGAGAAAAATCTTTTTTATAACCAGCGTCCTCTAACCATTCAGCAATATTACGCCAATTCTCTACCTTGCCATTATTATTACCAACCAGTTCTTTAACGTATTGATAGAGCGTAGTACATAAATCTACCTCAACGCCTTTACGACTCTTCTTGAGTTTTTCAGCAATTTCTGTGGGACTATAACCGCAGAGTAATCCTTGTAAATGTTTTTTTTCAGTAGGAGTCAGTCGCTTTCCCTTAACAGAAGCAAGATCAAGATAAAGAGTTTCTAAGTCCCATTGACTCATAGCTCGGGAAAAAGGGTCATTATTGGTATCCATAAATTTTTGCCTAAAAATTTCCTAGTCAGATTCTAGCATAATTCCTAGTGTTGACTAATTGAATGATGTAGAACTATAACTTATTGTAAATGATTAGTAAACAACCACTTTTTAATTGAGGTAATTAAATATGCCTAGTTATACTCCTCCTACCAGTTATACTGGTACTAAAAATGGCGATATAATCTACGGATCTGCTCAAAATGATTATATTTTTGGGGCTGATGGGGGTGATCATTTATATGGCGGTCGTGGAAATGATACTCTTGCGGGAGGTGAAGGAAATGACTATCTTGCCGGGGGCGATGGTGACGATATTTTGCAAGGATCGGACACTCTTAATTATTACTACGGCATCCCCGGTCTAACTGTCCCAGAATATGATACTTTAGTTGGAGGTGCGGGTCGTGATACATTTGTAATTGGGAATAATCGAGGTAATCTTAATATGGGGCCTGGTTATGCAGTAATAGCTGATTTTACCTCTTTTGTTGATCGCATTCAAGTTAAAGTAAGTGGAGTATCTGCAGTAACTGGTATTACTCTTAAAAAACAAAATATGGTTGGAGGAGGTGCTTCAGATACACTTATTTATAATGGTACAGATTTGATAGCAGTTGTTCAAGATAATAGTAGTTTACAATTAAATAGTAGTTATTTTAACTTTGTTTAATGCAACTATCAGATTTTGTAGGGTGCGTGTTTGCGGCTACCAATTCTGTTAAAAAAACAAAATCAATAATCCGCGCCCCACGCACCAAATTTATTATTAAATTGGTGCGTTACGCTTTCGCACTTTACACCCTAAGAGTGGTACGAAGTTGAAGGGTGATCGTTCTTGTCGGTGGGGTGGAGTGCGATCTCTGTGATCGAATAAGATATAATTGGGAAAGTCCAAATAATTAAAGCATTATGAGTTACCAAAACATTATTACCATTGAACCTGGAAAACGCAGCGGAAAACCCTGCATTCGAGGAATGCGTATAACTGTGTACGATATTCTAGAATATTTAGCAGCAGGAATGACAGAAGCAGAAATTCTTGAGGATTTTTCAGAATTAACTTCCGAGGATATCAAAGCTTGTTTGGCTTTTGCTGCTGATCGAGAGAAAAAATTATTTATCACCTCTTTATGAAACTGTTATTAGATGAAAATTTGTCAGATCGTATTATTGATAAAATAATTGATTTATATTCTAATTCTCAGCACGTCAAGACTTTAGGACTGATCAATACTGATGATGCACTTATCTGGGAATTTGCCAAATTCAACGATTTTGTAATTGTCTCTAAAGATGCCGATTTTCATCAGCGCAGTCTATTATATGGTCATCCACCAAAATTTATCTATCTTCGTATTGGCAATAGTCCCACTGCAAAGATTATCGAAATTTTAAGGGATAATTTTTTAATCGTTATTAAATTTTACAATAGTGAAACAGAAAGTATGCTGATATTAAGTTGAGTGTGATCGCTGATCTGGTAGGGTGTGTGTTTGCGGCTACCAATTCTGTTAAAAAACCAAAATCAATAATCTGCACCCCACGCACCAACTTTGTCATTAAATTGGTGCGTTACTACGATTAATTTTCTCACTGGATTGACCTAAGGAAACGCAACACACATTAGATAGGGTTTGCCGAAAAAGCTTTTCGTGGGGTTAGGAGTCAGTCCCAACGAAAAAATTTTCACCCCCACAGATGAAAGAGGTTTCTTTCCCTACACCCCACACCCTACACCCCACACCCTCTTTCCAGTCAGTCCCAACGAAAAAATTTTCACCACCACAGATGAAAGAGGTTTCTTTCCCTACACCCCACACCCGTTCTGACCTCGGCCATCTATATATATAGGGTTTGCCGAAAAAGCTTGTTGGTGGGGTTAGGAGTCGGTCTTCAGTATTCAGTGATCAGATGCGGGTTTTCAGTTCACTGTTTACTGTTCACAGCCAAAAACTCCCTACTCCCCAATTCATAATTCATAATTTCCTATCCCTTTTAAACAGGATTTAGTATTAGCCTGTATCAGTATTTCTGATTCTATAGTTAAGTTTGGCTAATAACAGCTTATTTTTAGTTCTTTATCAAGCCCCTATTATAATTTTTAATCTCTGACCCTTAGTCCCATTTAACATTGATATTAAAAATCTGGTTTTTTGTAGCGAAGAAAACAGATTTATTAACCATTATCTGCTGCTATAGAGGGAAATCGGGGAGGGCTGATAATCCTTGAAAGCCTTGTCAATACTAGCATTATTACCTCTCAAAATTTCACTAATTCCCTAAGTTTTCCTAACCTTGATCCCCTCTAGGAGACAAAAAATTAAAAACCTTCCATCTTAACTTGGTTTTTGGTGCAGGTCAACCCTTTATTTAAATTTTTGATTCTCTTGCCCGATAACGATATAAATTCTCGTAATGACCAACCAATTTTCCGTGATACGGTTGAACAGAACGCAACCAAGTTAGCTCTGCAAACACAAAGGAATGTTAGCAAATTCCTTCAGCTTTGCATTGGGAACTTGCTAACGCACAATTAAGAAAGTCTATGAATAAACAACTGATCAACAAACTACAAGCTGTAACCGCCCTCACCGTAGTGGGGACTACAGCCTCGATAATTTGTTCCCAGACAGCAGGGCACAGCAACAGCCTGACGGATATCAGCCTAGATCGTCAAACTGTGGTCGAGTCAACTACTCAAATCGTTCTGTCCGCTTTTTCTAAAAGTCGAACAACTGATTCAAGTATTAAGATATCACGTTCGGTTCAAGACAATGCTAACGAAATTCTGAAAACTTTGGAGTCCCTAGTGGACAAAGAAAATACCGTCCCTGCAAGCGTTACACCCCGAACCCAAGAGGCCATTCCTTCGACGGGACAACCCCAATCACAACCCAATCAAGTCAAGCCGGCTTCGGCTAATGCCCCAGCTACCAATCCTGCCTCAGTGACACCAGCAGAGAAGCCGAAAACAAGCCAAGCGGTAAAAACCAGCAGTCGCCCCCGTAAAAAGGGAATGGCCTCTTGGTATGGTCCTGGTTTCCACGGTCGTCGCACCGCTAGTGGTGAGACTTTTAACTCTAGTAGTTTAACCGCAGCCCATCGCTATCTACCTTTCGGCACCAAGGTTAGGGTAACTAATCTGCGTAACGGGCGCTCGGTGGTGGTGCGAATTAACGATCGCGGTCCGTTTAGCGGTGGTCGCCTCATCGATCTCTCCAGAGGTGCGGCAGCGATTATCGGTGTCTTCCAATCGGGAGTTGCCCCAGTTGTCTTGGAAGTTTTAGGCAGATAATCAGTAAACAGTTATCAGTAAACAGTTATCAGTAAACAGTAAGCAGTGAAAAGACAGCACTGTTAATGCTACTCAATACCCCTCACTCAATAATGCGTCTTGGAAAATTTAGTACAAATGCTCGGAATTCCTGCTTATCCCTGACTAAAAACTCACATCTGATCAGTGATCACTGGTAACTGGTAACTGATCACTGATAACTGATAACTGGTAACTGATAACTGATAACTGATAACTGCTATAGTGATCCTATTGGGATTTGACTGGGTTTATGTTAGAAATTAACGATTTATCGGTTAATTATGGCGGAATAAAGGCATTACAGCAGGTTAGCTTAAGGGTAGAAACGGGGGAAATTGTCACCCTGATTGGAGCGAACGGAGCAGGAAAAACGACGACTCTAAAGACGATATCTCGGATTTTAACGGCAAAGACGGGGCGAATAATTTATCAAGGTCAAGATATTACCCATTTACCGCCCCATGAAATCGTTAAGCGGGGAATTGCCCATAGTCCGGAAGGGAGAAGAATCTTAGCGCGTCAAACAGTCTTGACAAATTTGCAGTTAGGTGCTTATACGAGAAGCGATCGCCTAGGAGTAAAAAGCGATATCGAAGAGCAGTTGCAACTGTTTCCCCGACTATCGGAGCGCCGAGAGCAGTTAGCGGGAACCCTAAGCGGTGGGGAACAGCAGATGCTGGCGATCGCCAGAGCTTTAATGAGTCGTCCCAAGTTATTGTTACTAGACGAACCCAGTTTAGGACTAGCGCCGCAGATAGTGCGAGAAATCTTCAGTATTATCCGTCAATTAAACGAATCGGGAGTAACTATCCTGTTAGTGGAACAAAACGCCCATTTAGCCCTAGAAACTGCCAATCGCGGCTATGTTTTGGCAGCGGGACGCTTGACTATCGCAGGAGAAGCCGGGGATTTACTCAGGGATGAGCGGGTCAAACAAGCTTATTTGGGTTAATCGATGATGATGCGCCAATTATAGATAAAAGCCTATGGTAAAGGTAGGCCAAAAAATATTCACAAAATTTTACAAAGTCGCATAAAATGAACACATAACGAAATAGGTATTTTTTCTTACTGCCATGCTAACGGCTAACTTCCCCTGGCTCACTGCCATCATTTTGCTCCCCTTGCTTGCCTCCTTCCTAATCCCTGTAATCCCCGACAAGGAAGGAAAAACCGTTCGTTGGTTTGCTCTTGGAGTCGGACTAGCAGACTTTATATTAATGTGTTACGTCTTTTTACAAAAATATGATTTAAGCAACCCCAACTTACAATTAGTAGAAAAAATCGATTGGGTTCCCCAAATTGGTTTAAGTTGGGCGGTGTCGGTAGATGGTATCTCGGCACCGTTAGTTTTATTAGCAGGATTGGTGACAACCCTTTCTATCTTGGCCGCGTGGCAAGTAGACCGCAAACCCCGTTTATTCTACTTCCTGATGCTGTTGCTCTACGCCGCTCAGATTGGTGTTTTCGTCGCCCAAGACTTATTATTATTCTTCTTAATGTGGGAAATCGAGTTAATTCCCGTTTATCTACTCGTTTCCATCTGGGGTGGTCAAAAACGTCGTTATGCCGCCACTAAATTCTTACTCTACACCGCCGCCGCTTCTATCTTCATCCTCGTTGCCGGTCTAGCCATGGCCCTTTACGGTGGTGGCGCGATGACCTTTGATATGGCGGAATTAGGATTTAAAGATTATCCCCTCGCTTTAGAATTAGTCCTTTACGCCGGTTTATTAGTCGCTTTCGGAGTCAAACTCGCCATCTTCCCCCTCCATACTTGGCTCCCCGATGCTCACGGTGAAGCTTCTGCACCTGTATCGATGATTCTCGCTGGTGTTCTCCTTAAAATGGGTGGTTACGGTTTAATCCGTCTTAATATGGGCCTTCTACCCGATGCACACATCTACTTTGCCCCGATTCTAGCGATTCTCGGTGTCGTTAATATTATCTACGGTGCTTTCGCTTCCTTCGGTCAACAAAACATGAAACGCCGTCTCGCTTATTCCTCGGTTTCACACATGGGATTCGTCCTTTTAGGGATTGCTTCCTTTACCGATGTGGGTATTAGCGGCGCTATGTTACAAATGCTCTCCCACGGTTTAATTGCCGCCGTCCTATTCTTCCTTGCTGGTGTCACCTACGACCGCACCCATACCTTAGCTTTAAACGAGATGGGTGGGATTGCTCAAGCGATGCCGAAAGTATTCGCTCTCTTTACTGCCGGCGCCATGGCTTCCCTAGCGTTACCCGGAATGAGCGGTTTTGCCAGTGAAATTACTGTATTCATCGGTGTCACTAGCAGTGACGTTTATAGCCAAACCTTCCGGGTTGTGACTGTTTTCCTCGCTTCCGTTGGTTTAATCCTCACCCCCATTTATCTACTCTCCATGCTCCGTCAAGTTTTCTACGGAGATGGTTCTTCCTGCGATATTACTAACATTACCCCCAACAAAAGTAACGAACAGGCAGTTTGTTTCGGTACTAGCTGTGTCCTCCCTCATGAATCAGAATATATTGACGCTAAACCCAGAGAAATCTTTATCGCTGTCTCTTTCCTCGCTTTGATTGTCGCTATCGGTTTCTATCCCCAACTGGCTACCCGTATCTACGATGTGAAAACGGTGGCAGTTAACTCGGAAGTGCGTCAAGCTTACACAGAAATCGCCGCTACTCGTCAAAATATCTACGCTGAAACTCAAGCGGATGTAAGCGCCAAAGTTGCCAGCATCTTCCAATAAATTGGCAAGTCTAAAGTTCATAGCTTATCGGGAGTAGTAATTCTACTCCCGATTTTTTTTGGCGAGGAGAAAGATGCGAGCATTTATACTAAAATCTAGGATAGCCGGTTTAATATCGTCTCTGGGATCAAAACTGAAGCTTAGAATAGATGAAATATGTGGACTTTTATTGATTTATTTGCCGGTATAGGAGGATTTAGAATCGCCCTAGAAAATCTCGGTTGTCAATGCGTTTTTTCCTCGGAAATCGATCCTCACTCCCAAAAGGTTTACTTGGCTAACTATGGTCATTTACCCGATAATCAAGACATCAGAAACTTAGAGGCAAAAACTGTCCCCGATCATGATATACTCTGTGGCGGTTTTCCCTGTCAAGCGTTTAGTATCGCCGGCAGAAAACACGGTTTTGAAGATGCACGCGGAACCTTATTTTTTGAAGTTGCCCGGATCTTACACGAAAAGAAACCGAAAGCTTTTATCTTAGAAAATGTCCAGGGTTTAGTCCATCATGATCGAGGTAAAACTTTAAAAACTATTTTAGATATATTAGAAAAGGATTTGCATTATTTTGTCCCTAGTCCCCAGATTTTAAATGCCAGATATTTTGGGGTTCCTCAAAACCGTCCCCGAATTTTTATCGTCGGTTTTCGAGAGGATTTAAATATTTACCATTTTTCCCATCCCCAACCAACCCATCAAGAAACTTGTCTCAAAGATATTCTAGAAGAAAAGGAAGTCAGCGTTAAATATTATCTCTCTAATCAGTATTTAGAGACTTTATTTAAACACAAAGCTAGACATCAAGATAAAGGTAATGGCTTCGGTTATGAGATTATTTCTCCCGATGGTATCGCTAATGCGATTGTGGTGGGAGGTATGGGAAAAGAAAGAAATTTAGTTATCGATAAAAGACTGACTAATTTTACTCCTGTTACTCGCATTAAGGGAGAGGTAAATAAGTTATTCGTCCGCAGAATGACCCCCAGAGAATGGGCAAGATTACAGGGATTTCCCGATAGTTTTCAGATTGTTGTTAGCGATGTCCAAGCTTATAAACAGTTCGGTAATTCTGTGGCTATTTCAGTAGTAAAAGCGGTGGCAAAAGAGGTGATTAAAGCTTTAGATTTATCCAGAAATTCTCAAGAAAATATCAGGGTTAGAGACCTACAGGGAAAACAATTAGAACTATTGTCAATCTGAGGAACAATAGTGATTTTTTTCTAGGGTTTTGCGTATATTAATAATAGTTATTATTCGCTCGATAAGTAGCTGGTTATAATTAAATTAAAAATGGATTTTAGGTTCGATCCCCCCTGTCCCCCTTGATAAGGGGGGTGCCGATCCCCCCTTAGTCCCCCCTTTAATCCCCCCTTAATAAGGGGGCATCTGACAACTTTTAACGCCTACCTACTTATGATCGCTGTTTATGCTTGACTATAACTGGATTAACAGTAGACTTCTTGAATAATTAATTTTCGAGAGTTCAAAAATGGGAAAAATAGCCATGAGGTAACAATAAAAGAGCAGCAGAGGTGATGGTTTCGTCGGTTGTGCTTGTTAAAGGTATCTTGCTTATACTACACTTGTAACACTAATAGGTTTAGTATTCGGGAGAAAAAATTATGCGGACAATCACACGCACCACCACTACCGATATGGAAGTCACCAGCATTCGTCTGGAAAGAGTCCTCAAGGACAAGCTGAAAGAGATTTCCGGCAATCAAGGTTATCAAGCACTCATTCGCGATGTCTTATGGAATTTCGTTCAGCAGAAATCAGGAGATTATCGACCTCAGTTTTGTGCTGGTGATATAAGGGCAGTATTTAACGTTACAGCTAGAAAAAATGAGATTTGCGCTCTCACAGGCAAGTTAATCCCCGCTAATGAAACAATGTTGTTAGGTTTGACTATCTATGGCGATTTAGTTCCGTTGAGTATGGATAGTTATGCCAATTTAAAATAAGTTTGACTAGGGTGGGGCAGAATCCGGTATAGTTAGTCCTCACCCAAGGGAAGTGGGAATTATAAATTATGAATTATCAATTGAGAGGTGGGGAGTTTTTTGCTGTGAACAGTGAACTGATAACCGATAACTGATAACTGATGACTGAAGCAATTTTACGAGTGGTTTTAATCAATCCGCAAATTCCGCCAAATACGGGTAATATTGCCCGTACTTGCGCCGCAACGCGGACAGAATTGCATTTAGTCGGTCCCTTGGGTTTTGAAATTAGCGATCGCTATCTGAAGCGGGCCGGCTTAGATTATTGGCCCTATGTAAAACTTATGTACCACTTGACAATTAATGACTTCTGTGCATATCAACAAAAGAGCGGCGGACGAGCGATCGGGTTTACCGTGCGCGGCAGCAGTAGTTATGTGCAGTACACTTATCAAAGCGGAGATTGGCTACTTTTTGGCAGCGAAACCGACGGTATTCCGGCAGATTTATTAAATAAGTGCGATGATACAGTTTATATTCCCATGGCAGAACCGGGGGTGAGAAGTTTAAATCTTTCCGTTAGTGTGGCGATCGGATTATTCGAGGCCAGACGACAACTGGGATTTATTCGTTAGCGGGACATTTGGCTATATAAACAGGGCAAATAAACTGAATTGAGCAAAAAATTAGAAAATTGCTTTTATGTAGCTGATTTTTGCCCATATCAGAAAAAATAGTGATCGCAGTCAATCTTGTCCGTAATAACAGCAAGAAATTATGTGGATTATCCTAGCGCAAGTTAATTGTTGCTCCTTTGTAATTACATAATTTATTGAAAATAAAAAGGCAAGATGATGCTCATGAATATCTTCGACCTTTCTGCTAATACTTTTCGCAATTTACAGCTTTTTAATCGGCAAAAATCCACCTCTGGCTTAACTCAAGTCGAGATGTTAGTTACCCTAATTTTATTAGCAATTCTTTTAACCATTGCCCTTTCTGTTTATCAGCGTTTAATGGCTTGGATTCGCTTAAATATCGCCACCTTTGAAATATCACAGCAGTGGAAAAATACCCGTTACCAAGCCATGGGAGAAGGTTCTTATCCCCTATCTTTGTGCATGGCAGCAAGTGAAACCGAACAGATTAAAGTGGCCAAAGTGCAGGGGGACGAATGCGAAAATGTCACCGATTGGACTCCCATCACTCGCGGTGTTAGCATCGATACTGATAATTCTACCCTACGCCGAGTGAGTGGACCTGTGGGTAATCAAGGTACAATTTATCGCGCTAGTTGGGCCGATACAAGGGGGGGTTTAGGAGGTTCTTGGGGACAGTTAGGCAGAATTACTTTAGTTGCTTCGGGTACACCCGACAAACGCTGTTTATTTTTATTTCGTGTTGATGGTAGTTGGGATATTCGCCAAGATAATAGATGTGTGCCTTAAACCGGAAAAAGTTATCGATATGATATCGAGAGAGCCACGCTCAAAAATCTAGAATCCCGACTGATAGCCTTTCTGGGGGGAAACTTAAACGGTTTTCAGTCCGTCTGGGAGTACACTAGAAAATACTCACTTATTCGATCGAGCCGTTCATGATTATTTCCGTCGTAGCACTAAAGGGAGGGGTCGGGAAAACCACCACATCGATTCATTTGGCAGCCTATTTTCAAGAAAAAGCACCCACCTTATTGATCGATGCGGATAAAAATCGTTCGGCTCTCCATTGGTCCCGGGAAGATACCCTTCCTTTTATGGTAGCGTCCCAAGCTGGAGCGACGGGACTGGTGAAACAATACACTCATATTATCGTCGATACCCAGGCCCGGCCAGAACCAGACGAGTTAAAAGATTTAGCTCAGGGCAGCGATTTATTAATTTTACCCACCACTCCCAATCATCTCGATATCGATGTCACGATTAAAGCGGTAGAATTGCTGTCCACGATGACCGATAATTATCGAGTTCTTTTAACCCAAGTGGATTCACGGACAAAAACAGGACGAGAAGCTCGGAAAGCTCTAGAAGAAGCAAAATTACCCGTATTTAAGCGAGAAATTCCCCGTTTAGTTGCTTTTGAACGAGCGGCCGAAAAGGGAGTCATCGTCAAAGATTATCCCGACCCCCGGTCGAATTTTGGCTGGCTTTGTTACCAAGCGGTCGGTAAAGAAATTTTTGCCCTAATGACATAAATTGTTAAAAAAGTTAACATTAATATTTGTGTCATTTTTCCCCGAAAAGATACTTAATCTGCATGGGGACTTTTTGTAATCTTCCGTTAAGCGTTCACTCCTAAATCGGTAAAGTCTGAGACAATCAAAAAAGTCTGACTGTAGGAGAACCCTCTATGAAATTGGCCTATTGGATGTATGCGGGTCCCGCTCATATTGGCACGTTAAGGATCGCCAGTTCCTTTAAAAATGTTCATGCTATCATGCACGCTCCTCTGGGAGACGATTATTTTAACGTCATGCGCTCGATGTTGGAAAGGGAGCGTAATTTTACCCCCGTCACTGCTAGTATTGTCGATCGTAATGTTTTAGCCCGGGGTTCCCAAGAAAAAGTCGTCGATAATATTGTTCGCAAAGATCGCGAAGAAAGTCCCGATTTAATCGTTTTAACCCCTACTTGCACCTCCAGCATTCTCCAAGAGGATTTACAAAACTTTGTCGAAAGAGCGCGACAGGATGCCCAAGGAGATGTGCTGCTGGCCGATGTCAACCACTATCGCTATAATGAACTACAAGCGGCCGATAAAACCCTCTATCAAATTATCAAATATTATCTCGATAAAGCCCAGAGAAAAGGGGAAATTATCTCCCAGAAAACCCCTAAACCTTCGGTTAATATTATCGGTATTACCACCCTCGGTTTCCATAACCAACATGATCGTACAGAATTAAAGCGGTTAATGGCAGATTTGGACATTGAAGTTAACGAAATTATCCCCGAAGCTGCCTCGGTGGATAACTTAAAAAATCTGCCCCGCGCTTGGTTTAATCTGGTTCCCTATCGAGAAGTGGGATTAATGACAGCCAAATATCTCGAAAGTGAATTCGCCATGCCCTACGTTGATATTACCCCCATGGGAGTAGTGGAAACAGCCCGCTGTATTCGCAAAATTCAAGAGGTAATTAATGGCCAAGGTGCGGCAGTAGATTACGAAGATTTTATCAATGAACAAACTCTGCATATCTCCCAAGCTGCTTGGTTTTCTCGTTCCATTGACTGTCAGAATTTAACGGGGAAAAAAGCGGTGGTTTTTGGTGATAATACCCACGCAGCCGCTATGACAAAAATTCTCGCCAGGGAGATGGGAATTCATGTGGTTTTAGCGGGGACTTATTGCAAGTATGATGCCGATTGGTTCCGGGAACAAGTGAGTGAATATTGCGATGAAGTGTTAATTAGTGATGATAATGGGGCGATAGGGGATGCTATTGCTCGATTAGAACCAGCGGCGATATTTGGTACTCAAATGGAACGTCATGTGGGCAAACGTTTAGATATTCCCTGTGGAGTAATTGCCGCACCTATTCATATCCAAAATTTCCCCCTCGGTTATAAACCTTTCTTAGGTTACGAAGGCACTAATCAGATCGCCGATTTGGTCTATAATTCCTTTACTTTGGGTATGGAAGATCACCTATTAGAGATATTCGGTGGTCATGATACAAAAGAGGTAATTACTAAGGGTATTTCGGCAGATTCTGACCTAAATTGGAATAAGGAAGCTACGACAGAATTACAGAAAATACCTGGTTTTGTGCGCGGGAAAGTCAAACGAAATACCGAAAAATTTGCCCGGGAGCGAGGTATTGGTGAAATAACTTTAGAGGTAATGTATGCGGCTAAAGAATCTGTAGGAGCTTAATTATTTTTGGGGCTGAAAGTTAACAGCATTCAGCCCTTTTTTTAGTTATTTGCTTAATCCCTGAAGTATTCTTTCCTCTACTCCTTTCCCCTGAATTAACACTCCAAATCCTCCTAAACCAGTGGGATTGATTAATTGATGCAAGGCATCTCGACGCTGAAATATAGTTAATATATCGATTTTTCCTTGGGAAAGTTCATTTAATCTATCTCCTAATCCCAAAGCCATTAAAAATAATCCTTGCTGAGTAAAACCGAGATTTTTTAAGCCTAATTTCTCCCCTTGACGTTGTAAAGCAGTAAAATCCACATGAGTGGTAATATCTTGTTCTCCCACCCACAAATAAGGATGATCATGACGCTGATGTTGTCGATAACATTGTAGGGTTCCTTGACTTCTTTGGGGATGATAATATTTTTCGGCAGTGTAACCGTAATCTATGGTTAAGATATAACCTCGATCGAGTTTCCGATTAACTGTTTCTAACCAGTCTAAAGCTAATAAGTTGACCTCGGTTTGATAACCCTCCGGATAAAGTGGGGAGGGAATATTTATCCCCACTAAATCAAAATAGTCTTTGATTCTGTCGGTGGATAAATCTGCGATAATCTCCTGAAAAGGTTCCCCCAATCCCAGATAAATTTCTCGCAATTCCCCCGACTCGATCACAACTCGATGGACAGGAAAAGCATCGATTAACTCATTACTAAACACACAACCCACAAGGGAATTATCGGCTAAATTCGGCCAACTTTGCCAAGATACCGGGGAATATCCCGCTAAAGTTGCCCTTTGTCTTTCCCTGAGTTTCTGAGATTGTTCGATAATTATATAACTGAGATTTTCATAAAAATCAGCATAGCTATGACTTAAATAATCAAGGATATCTTTCGCTAAAATTCCCGAACCTGCTCCCACTTCCACTAAAGTAAATCCAGGCGAATTGCCCAAAAATTCCGCCATCTCGACAAATTGCTCTGCCAACAATTGGCCAAAATCTGCTCCTAGGGACGAGGAAGTAAAAAAATCTCCTTTTGAGCCAATTTCTACTTTTCCAGAGGCGTAATAGCCATAATCAGGGTGATAGAGAGCTAAATCCATCCAGCGATCAAAGCTAATTCGACCCGCTGCTGATTGTTTAATTTCCTCTAGGATGATTGTCTCTAAATTCATCTTGATCGGGGAAGTGGGGAAGATTTTTCAGTGTTGCCAAAGGCACGGTGTAGCCGTCCAGTAATCAGTAAACAGGTATAAAGACAAAGATAAAGATAACTAATACTAAATCCTTTGAATATAGGCTACATAAGGGGAATAAATAATCAGTCTTTAATAACCAGATTTAGTAGAACTAACTAATTAACTTAAAACTTACATCTGATCACTGATAACTGATCACTGATAACTGATAACTGATAACTGATTTACTCTCCCGCATGATAGGAACTGCGGACTAGGGGGCCAGATCGAACCTGGGAAAAACCCATTTTTTGGGCAATTTCTCCCAACTCGCTAAATTCTGCGGGAGTCCAATATTTCCGTACGAGCAAATGTTCCAGAGAAGGACGCATATATTGACCAATAGTAACGCGATCGCAGTTGATCGCGCGTAAATCTGCCAAAGTCTCGATAATTTCCTCTTTTGTCTCACCGTGACCGACCATTAAGCCGGATTTCGTCGGAATTGATCGATCGATTTCCTTAACATAACGCAAAACCGCCAAAGAGCGATCGTATTTAGCCCCGCGTCTAACCGGCCCTTGCAAACGGCGCACCGTCTCGATATTGTGATTGTAACAGGCAGGTTTTGCGCCCACCACCGTCGCCACCCGTTCCTGTTGACTTCCCTTACCTCCAGCAAAATCCGGGGTTAACACCTCAATTAAAGTGTGGGGATTGAGTTCGCGAATGGCCGTCATCGTCCGCACAAACCAACTGGCTCCGCCGTCTTCCATATCATCTCTGGCTACAGAAGTCAAGACAACGTAACTTAAATTTAACAATTGCACCGCTTCCGCCACTTTTTGCGGTTCCTCGACATCGAGAGGCATGGGTGCATGACCCTTATCCACTTGACAAAAAGCGCAGGACCGGGTACAGGTGGGACCCATCAACAAAAAAGTCGCCGTACCTTGGGCATAACATTCGCGGCGATTGGGACAGCGACCCTCCTCGCAGATAGTATGAATGTTCCTTTGTTTGATAATGCGCTGAACCGTGGAGATTTCGCTAGATTTGCCGAGTGAACGCCGTAACCAAGGAGGTAAAGAGGTTATTTCCTCGCGCCACTGTGGGGGTATATTGGACATGAGAAGTTAACTAATGTTGGGGATTGGGGACTTCAATTATCAGTAATCAGTGGGGAGAGGGGAGAAGGACGACCGACTCCCCAAAACGAAAACTTCTGATCTCACCATTAAGATAACTGTCATAAGCTGAGAAAGCGGGTAAAGATCATTGTTAATCAAAAAGGAAACTTGGGCAATGGGACGACGGCAACGGAGAAAAGTTTTCAATCTGGTCATTCAAGGATTGGCGGGTTGCCTCTTGGTTAGTATATTTGTTCTTAATTCCCTGCCATCCCTAGGCCAAAATTTTCTGGTTCCATTTGTATCTCCCACGGGGACAAGGATTTTTGTAGCCGGGGATATAGAATATGCTTCCGTGCATCTAGATGGATTTGCCTTATTTCAGATTGCCTCCCAAGATTTTACCGCTTCTGAGGCCCGGGAACTCTCCCCGGTAGAAAGACGGGCTAGCCGCATTGAAAGGGGCTTAAATAATATTATCAATCGGGGTTTCGATCCGACAACCCTGCAAGTAAGTACGGCGACTCTCAATAATTTAACCGTGATTGTGGCCAAGGATAACCAGAATTTACCGCAACAGGTAATTCTGACAGTGACAGAAGTTGATGCCCTGATCGATTCTTCTTCGGTTGGCGATTTAGCGGACAGATGGGTTAAAATCATCCAAACAGCTTTGATCCAAGCTTGGCAAGAACGTCAGCCCGCCCCTCGTCGGCAACAGGTAATGACTGCCACTATAATTATTTTGGGGCTAATTTTCTTAAGCTGGGTATCAATTTGGTGGCAGAAACGTTTAAGAAATCGCTTCAATCTCCTCAAAAAACAGGCTAAAAGTCAATCCGATCGAAATTTACCTATAAATTCCCCCCCCAGAAAAGATCGCTCCCAAGAACCGATTTTAGCCTCTCTAGAAGATTCCTCTAAATTTCGTCAACAGGCTGATATTCAGCAACAACTAACGCTAAATATTCTCTGGAAAAGACTGGCTCTTATTGGACTGATACTGCTTTGGTTTGGCGGAATAGCGGCGATTTTGTATGTATTTCCTGAAACTAGGCTAGAAGGACGCGGAATAATTCGTATTCCTTTACGGATTTTTATCATCTGGTTGCTGCTGACATCAGTGAGCAATATGGTTAATCTCTACGTTAATTCTCGGCTACGCGAGTGGGTAGAGGAAGGAGCGGTTTTTTCCGAAAATTTGGAAAGGAGGATTCTGCGCGCTCCCACTTTATTAGAAGTTTGGCGACAAATTATCACATTTATCGCTATTTTTCTGGGAATTTTGGTTTTTTTGAGTTGGATGGGCCTTTCTTTCGCCTTTTTACTCACGGGAGCCGGTTTAGTGGGAGCATTGCTCACCTTTGCCTTTCAGGATCTTTTAAAAGATTGGATTAACGGTTTTCTAATTATCTTTGAAGACCAATACACTGTCGGTGATATGATCCAGTTTCAGGAGTTTATTGGTTTGGTGGAAAATATGAGTTTGCGAGCGACTCAATTGCGGGCCGCCGACGGACGTTTAATCACTATTGCCCATAACCAAATTATCACCGCACACAACCTCAGTAAAGATTGGGCGCGGGTCGATTTTACCATCGAAGTCGCCTATCAGACCGAGCCAGATCTGGCGATCGCTTTAATGGCAGCCATCGCTGAAAATATGGCTGTAGATCCACAATGGCAAGAAGATATCATCAATCCCGTGCAGGTTGCTGGTGTCAGTCGGGTTTCTCACACGGGAATGGAAATTATGCTCAGAATTGTCGTCAAAAGATTACGACAATGGGACATAGAAAGAGAGTATCGTCGTCGTCTAAAAATTGCTTTTGAGGAGAAGGGAATTCACATCGGTATCCCCCAACAAAGTTTCCTCGTAGCACAAGATAAAGAACAATTCAAAGGACAGTTTTAAAGAGGAGCATTTTCTATCGGTGGAGTTATAGGCCGTTGAAAGCAGATTTTCCATCACTACCCTTGAATAATATCAAAGCTGCCTTGGTTTTGAATCCGATAAAACAGGAAATCTGCATCGAGGCTGAGAATTTGCCGATACCCAGTCTTTTCAGCTACTAAAACTAGGGTTGCATCTGCCAAGTCCATCGGTCGATCACAGTATTGTTCCATTAAAGCCAACAAGCGACTAAAATCACTTTCCTGAATATTGTAAACCACCAGCAGTTTGTCTAAAAGAAGTTGTCCCAGTTGTTTTTGCATTTGCCAACCACCCCGATGCAGCGCAAGGTACATGGCTTCGGTCAGGCATGACCAAGTTGTGACGAGAGGCTTTGCTAAACGCATTACCGTATTTCTGTAGGCTTTATGTTGGGGTTGGGTGCGATCAACCAAACAAAGCAGGACTCCTGCATCACACAGGATCATAGCTCTAGTCCTTGTTGCCGATATTTTTCGAGCAGGAGTTGTTGGTAGTCGTTTATTGGTTCCGGTGAATTGACAGTTAAGCCATCTACGCCTTCAAACCATTGTAACCACATTTCTATCAGTTTTCCATCAGGCTGAGTGTCAAAGGTTTTGACTCGATATTTATGGTCGAGAAGATCAATAAAGTCGCTTACTTCCTGAACAAGGACTTCGGGGAGTTGCTGTAGCTTAGAAATTGCAGTTTCTCGAATTGTCACAATCATCACCTCTACCAAAATTGCTAGTTGGACAACTTTAAACTAGGTTAGGATAGCTATCCTAACCTAGAAAATTTTTAGGAAGCCAAGGCAACCTCGACTATTTGTTGTAGTTCCCCATTTTGATAGAGTTCGATCATAATGTCGGAACCGCCAATAAACTCACCGTTGATATAGACTTGGGGAATAGTCGGCCAATCGGAATACTCCTTAACTGCTTGTCTTAACTCCTGATCTTCCAGAATATCGACAGTTTCGTAGGAAACCCCCAGAATATTGAGAATTTGTATGACGTTATTGGAGAAACCACACTGAGGCATTAATTTATTGCCCTTCATGAACACAAGAACTTTGTTATTCTGAACTAATTGATCGATTCTGGCCTTAGTTTCGGGTGTCATAGGTCTAGTAGCTAGAATTTGAGCAAGAATAGCCAATCCTGAGACGTGGCATATCCTATCAGTTTAGCACAAGCCGTTGAGATAGCTTTAAAAAGGAAGGTCTTCGTCCTCCTCCAAATTCTCTAAAATTTCGTTAACATCAGGTCTCCCGCGCACGATAGTCATATTTTCCAGAGACTTATTAACTTTAGTTTCTGCGTCCGAATTTTCTGGCAGTGAATAACCCATATTGACCACTTCACCATCAAAAGATTTCGCTAACTTTTGAGCGGCCGCCAAAATTTCACTAATATCTAGATCTTGATCTAATGTCTCTAAAGATGAATCAAAATTTAAGATTTTTTGTGGCAGTTCTGTGCTAGGAGTTTTTGGGTTTCTGGCTTCGGTGATCTTTGCTTCTTTTTTCTCGATAATTGCTTCTTTGACCGGGGGAATATCCACCACAGTCATAACTTTATTTTCGGGAGTTATTGGTGGGGTTGGTGCGGTTTCTGGTGGTGGTGGCATCTTGGCCGCTGGGGATTGGGAAACTTCCGCAGCCATGGCAGGAGTACCGGAACCTACCTGTAAATGAACTTTAATCCGGCGCTGAAAAACAGCCTCGAAAGCTGACTCAATATTAGTCAAGCGTAGCCGGGCCATTTTTAATAATTGTTCCGAAGATATGCTTACATAAGCACTCGATTCTGACCTACTAAAAAGACTGCCATGCTGACGTAGGAGAGTGCGAGTAGTGGGGGGTTCCATTACTTCTAAAACCTGCTGCCAAATTTGTTCATGATTGTCATCACCGGCAACAGTTTTAACCTCAGTTTTCGGCACTGCGACGCTAGTTGTCGGGGTGATAACTGGCGGTTTGATCGGTTCATTAACCGGCGCCGGTGCTGTGATCACGACCGGGGGCCTCTCGACGCTGGTTTGGGGACGGGAAGGCGCTACCGTGGCAACTAGAGGAATCACCTGTGCTTGCGGTAACAGTCCTAAGAGAGTGACTTCTAACCAGAGACGGGGTTGAGTGGTGTTTTTTAGTTGCGTTTCGCTGTCTTTAAGCAGTTGTTGACCGCGGAGAATTTCCTCTAAAGACCAAGTACGCGCTTCCGTACACAGTTCCTGCCAAGTGGGAGCGGTGACAGCGACCATTTCTGGACGATTAGGGGCGGTTTTGGCTAAAAGTAGGTTTAAATAGAATCCCGCTAGATTTTGCAAGACGATTAAAGGTTCCTTCCCGCGATTCATCAGATGGCGACATTGTTCGATAACTTGATCGGGAATATTGCTATGAATGACTTTAAGTAGGGTTAAGAGGTCTCTTTCGGGGACTGCACCGACTAAATCCCAGACTCGCTCGGCCGTAATCGTTCCTGCGAGTAAACTTAATTGATCAAGAAGACTTTCGGCATCGCGTAAACCACCGTTAGCGATCTGAGCCACTAGGGTTAATGCTTCTAGGTTAATATCGATCGCTTCTATTTGGGCGATTTTTTGCAGGTGTGCCACCATCGCATCGAGAGCAATACGGCGATAATCAAAGCGTTGACAACGGGAGATGATGGTAGGTAAGACACGCTGAGGATCGGTGGTAGCAAGCACAAAAATCACTCGATCCGGCGGTTCTTCCAGAGTTTTCAGCAAAGCATTAAAGGCCGCCGTACTGAGCATATGGCATTCATCGATGACATAGACTTTATAACGACATTGGACGGGGGCAAATTGCGATCGCTCGATAATTTCCCGAATGTTATCCACACCGGTATTACTAGCGGCATCAATTTCGATCACGTCTAAAGCGGAACCATTGGCGATCGCTTGACAGACGGAACATTTACCGCAGGGAATCGGTGTCGGATGGTCACTAGACAGACAGTTGAGGGATTTGGCTAAAATTCGCGCCGAGGAGGTTTTCCCCGTGCCTCTGGGTCCAGTAAATAGGTATGCAGGAGCGATTCGCTCACTGATTAAGGCATTACTCAGGGTCGTGGCGATCGCTGATTGTCCCACCAAATCGGCAAAGGTTTGGGGACGATACTTATGATGTAGAGGTTCGTAGGTCATGACTGGCTGAAAACTTTTTCCCCACCCTAGAGACTACTATTATCCTATGCCGATTCTTTTTCGGCACGAGAACAAGTGTATGCTTTTTATCTAGCCGGCTTTAATGCGCGATTTGCATCACGAAAATGGCAATTTAGCTAAGGCCTGTAATAAATTGTATTAATAACTACAATTTTGCCGAGAAAATCTGCGGACTATCTTAGTATGCCCAAAGACAGCGCCACCAATCAGACCAACTGCTTATGACTGAATCTACAAAAACCCAATGTCCTTACTGTGGAGTAGGTTGTGGTTTGACAGTCACCCCCCCCGCGTCGGCCGGACAAGCATGGAAAGTCTTCGGGGACAAGTCCCACCCCTCCAGTCAAGGTATGGTCTGTGTTAAAGGGGCCACCGTAGCGGAATCAATCGATAAAAATCGCCTCAAAACCCCGATGATCCGCGATTCTCTCCAAGAGCAATTTCGTCCTTGTACTTGGGAAGAGGCCTTTGATCGCATCGTTAACCGCATCCAAACTCTAATCGCTCAGGGGGAAAAGGAAAGTATCTGTTTATACGGTTCGGGACAATTTCATACCGAAGATTACTACATCGCCCAAAAACTGGTCAAAGGCTGTCTGGGAGTCAATAACTTTGATGCTAATTCCCGTCTCTGTATGTCTTCGGCCGTGGCCGCTTATCTGGACAGTTTCGGGTCCGACGGTCCCCCCTGCTGTTACGATGACCTAGAATTAACCGATTGTGCCTTTCTGGTGGGGACAAATACGGCCGAATGTCACCCCATCATCTTTAACCGTCTGCACAAGTATCTCAAAGGTAACAAAGAAGCGAAATTAATCGTCGTTGATCCCCGCAGCACCAAAACCGCCGAGGCCGCTAATCTCCACCTAGCCATTAACCCCGGGACTGATATTGACCTATTTAACGGTATTGCTCACCTGTTACTGAATTGGGGGGCGATCGATACCTATTTTATCGATAAATGTACCCGAGATTTCCACAAATACGCCGAAATTATCCGCCATTATCCCCCCGAAATAGTCGCCCCTAAATGCGGTATCCCCATTGAGGATTTAGAACAGGCTGCCCGCTACTGGGCCGAATCAAAAAGAGTGCTTTCTCTCTGGTCGATGGGTATTAATCAATCTAGCGAAGGCACGGCCAAAGCCCGCACTTTAATCAATTTACACCTAATGACGGCTAATATCGGTAAACCGGGGGCTGGTCCTTTTTCCCTAACCGGACAACCCAACGCCATGGGAGGAAGGGAAGCCGGCGGCCTCTGCCATCTTCTCCCCGGTTATCGTTCCGTCAAAAATCCCCAACACCGGGCCGAAGTGGAACAAGCTTGGGGTTTACCTGCTGGTCAGATTTCTCCCGTCCCCGGTCGCGATGCTTGGAGTATGATTACTGGTTTGGAGACGGGAGATGTCAAACTTCTCTGGATTGCCGCCACTAATCCGGCTGTTAGTATGCCTGATCTAGAACGTACGAAGGCCGCCCTGTTAAAATCACCTTTTACTGTCCATCAGGATGCCTACTATCCCACAGAAACCAGCGCCTACGCCCATTTATTACTGCCAGCGGCCCAATGGGGCGAAAAAACGGGAACAATGACCAATTCTGAGCGGATGGTCACGTTAAATAAAGCTTTTCGCCATCCCGTGGGACAAGCTAGGGCCGACTGGCAAATTTTCGCCGAAGTTGGTCGCCGTTTGGGGTTTCAGGCACAATTTAATTTTAAGAATTCCGCCGAGGTACATTCCGAGTTTATTGGCTTGACATATAAACGTCCTTGTGATATGACGGCGATTAATTATGATCGCCTGGCCGAGACTCCCCGACCGTGGCCCGATTCCATCGATGAAATTTCCGCCCCTAAAACCGCTAATTCTGGGGAATTACTGGGTAATTTAGTTAAAGATGAAAATAAAAGCCAAAAAACAGCCGCAAAACGCCTTTATACCGATGGTAAATTTAATACTGCCGATGGTCGTGCTGTTTTCGCCGCCTACCACAGTAAAGGTCTAGCGGAACCCCCGGACGATGATTATCCCCTAGTGTTGACCGTGGGGCGCTTGTACGGTCACTGGCACACCCAAACCCGCACCGGCCGCATCGAGAAAATTGTCAAAATGCACCCCGCACCTTTTCTGGAAATTCATCCCCAAGATGCGGCAAAATTGGACATAGAAGCTGGGGAATGGGTGGAAGTGCGTTCTCGTCGGGGTTTTGCCCGTTTTCCCGCTTTAATTACCAAAGCAATTGCTCCTAATTGTGTCTTTGTGCCGATGCACTGGGGGGCTTTATGGGCAGAAAATGCTGAGGCTAATAGTCTCACCCATCCGGCCGCTTGTCCGATTTCCCTGCAACCAGAATTAAAAGCTTGTGCCGTCAAATTAATCCCGTTGAAGTTTTTAGTTAATGCCGAATTATCTCCCGGTCAATTTCTGGCAACTCCCTAATCAAATAAGGGTTTTGATCCTAAATCCTGTTTTGAAAAGTTGATAACAATCAGTCATAAGTTAGCCAATGATAGTTAGTCAAGTTTTTAATTTCATTAGTCATTGTTTCGAGATACTGACAACGAGTTATCAGAATTTCTGACCTTTCTTCAATCGTTTCAAAATACTCATTAACCAGAGGTTCATCTACTAGAGACCACAATCTCTCGGCTGGCTGTAGTTCTGGTGAATAAGC
>NZ_JADBTX010000089.1:0-52130 GCF_020245945.1 Microcystis sp. M015S2 | reverse complement strand
GGTTTGCAGAATCCATAAACCCTGTTCACCCCGTCGAAAAGTTTCCACTCGTTGGTGTTTACTATTCACTAAGACATATTCCTCTAAACTTTCTAGAGTTTGATAATCATTAAATTTATCCCCCCTGTCAAAAGCTTCTGTGGAATCGGAGAGAACTTCGATAATCAATTTAGGAAAACTTTTGTAGGTAGCAGTTTCTCTATCTCTGTCATCGCAGGTGACAAGAATATCAGGATAATAAAAGTGATTGCGCTTCTCTAATCTGACTTTCACATCGGCAAAATAAACCCGACAATCGGAACCCCGCAAATGATTACGAATAATTGTGTATATATTCCCCGCAACAATATTATGAGTATCCGTCGTTCCTGCCATGGCGTAAATTTGCCCATCGATATATTCGTGTTTAATGGGACTTTTTTCTTCAAACTGAAGATATTCTTCTGGAGTGAGATTATTATAGTTAGATAAAGCAATCATCGTTTTTTATCCTAATCACAACTATATTAAGTACCTAAGCAAAATTAATTATACATCTAAGCCGTTAGCATTCCCTGATTACTGTTCACTGTTCACTGATAACTGAAAAGTCTCCTGTCTCCGAGTCTCCACTAGGAAATTAACTTTGCAGGACTAGATACCTGTTGAAATACTGTCTAGGAGAACCAGCAAAAAGAGCCTAGAATGGTTAATCTATATGCTATTACCCTTGTAACTCTCTATAACTACTGCTATGACAACCCTAATTGACTATTCAAATATTCAATCTTTACCCGAAGTTTGGTCAATAGTTGCCCAGCGTTTCCCCAATATTATCGCCCTGCACGATCCCCACAGTAAACCAGAAGTAATTATCACCTATCGGGAACTTTATCAACAAATTCAGCAATTTGCCGCCGCTTTACAAGCATTAGGAGTCACAGAAACCGAAAATGTCGCTTTATTTGCCGATAATAGTCCCCGGTGGTTTATTGCCGACCAAGGTTCCATGGCAGCCGGGGCCGCCAATGCGGTACGATCTGCTCAAGCAGATGCAGAGGAATTAGCCTATATTCTCGCTGATAGTGACAGTCAGACGCTGATTGTCGAAAATAACAAAACTTTAGGGAAATTGCTGGCGAAAATCCCTGAATTGCCCCTAAAATTAATCGTGCTGCTCACCGACGAAGACCCCGCTACTGGGGCGATTTCCGTGCAGACCTTAAATTTCAAGCAACTAATGGCGATCGGGGCTGAGAACACCCTTAAACCTATCACCAAGAGCGAAAATGATCTGGCTACCCTCATCTACACATCGGGAACGACGGGACAACCCAAAGGGGTGATGTTAAGTCATGGTAATCTGCTGCATCAGGTACGCAACTTAAATGCTATCTTTCAACCGGATCCTGGCGATCGAGTTTTAAGTATACTACCTTCATGGCATTCCTACGAGCGCAGTTGTGAGTATTTCAGTCTAGCTCAGGGTTGCACCCAGATTTATACCAGTATTCGCACTTTTAAGTCCGATTTAAAGCAATTTAGTCCGCAATTAATGGTGGGAGTTCCCCGTCTTTGGGAATCTCTTTACGAGGGTATCCAAAAACAATTTAGCGAACAATCGGCCACAAAACAGAAATTAGTGCGATTTTTGCTAGAAAAGTCGGAAAAGTACGTTATTGCTAAACGCATCGCCGATAATCTCAGTCTAGATCATCTTCACGCTTCCCCCGGAGAAAGACTAAAAGCAAGAATTCAATCCCTCTTACTCTATCCCCTCCATGCCATCGGTGATAAGCTAGTTTATGGCAAAATTCGCCAAGCAGTGGGAAATAAAGTTAAAATCTTGGTTAGTGGCGGTGGTTCCTTAGCCAGACATCTAGATACTTTCTATGAGATTGCGGGAATCCCGATTTTAGTTGGTTATGGACTGACAGAAACTTCTCCCGTGGCTACCGTCCGTCGTATCGATCATAACCTGCGCGGGTCTGCCGGTCGTCCCGTCTTTCAGACAGAAATCTGTATTGTCGATTTACACAGCAAAGAAGTCTTACCGACAGAAAAACACGGTTTAGTCTTGATTCGCGGTCCGCAGGTGATGCAGGGATACTATAAAAAACCCGAAGCAACCGAAAAAGCGATTTCTCCCGATGGTTGGTTTGATAGCGGTGATATTGGTTGGTTAACCGCTGCCGGGGATTTAGTCTTAACCGGACGGGCCAAAGATACAATTGTTTTGAGCAATGGTGAAAATATCGAACCGCAACCGATTGAAGATGCTTGTTTACGCAGTCCCTTTATCTCCCAAATCATGCTAGTGGGACAGGATCAAAAAGCTTTGGGGGCTTTGATCGTGCCTAATCTTGATATACTGGCCAATTGGGCCCAAGAACAGAAACTATCCTTAAATTTACCCGATCTTCACAGTGATCGCTCCACGATTCTTTCTAGCGATCTCTACAGCAAAAAAGTCTTAGATCTCTACCAACAAGAATTAAAGCGCGAGGTAAGAAATCGGCCCGGTTATCGTGCCGATGACCAGATTAAAACCTTTGAGTTAATTTTAGAGCCTTTTTCCCAAGAAAACGGCATGATGACCCAAACTTTAAAGATTAAACGACCGGTAGTAACGCAACGCTATCGCGATATGATTAACGAGATGTTTGCCAAGTAAATATTTCCGGCAAATATTCCCTAACCCCTTGACAAAAAGACCTTTTTAGGATAGGCAAATCATGGATGACGCACAAACCAGTTTATTACTGAAGCGCCCGGTGACAATTAAAGTCATCGTGACTCCGCGCTGGAAAGAAGAAGCACAACAGCAATTACAAGCACAAATGGTGCAAATTGATGCACAAATTCAACAATTAGAAACCCAAGGCCAAAGAGCGATCGCCGAAATTCAGCGTCAGAGTCTGATCCCCTTACCCCCCGCGGCTGCCCAACAGATTGATAATATTCAAATCCAAGTCAATCAACAGAAAAGTGAGTTTCTCGAACAAAAAAACCAGTATCTGCAACAACTGCAACAGGTACAACTCTTGGAACTCAATCAAGAAGTCGCCCAAGCACAATTAGAAAGCTTTTTCCGCGTCGAAAAAGGCGATAACTTAGTAGCCAAAATGAATGTGGAACTCGTCCTTAGAGATGGCATAGTCGAAGAAATTCGCGGCGAAATTTAAAGCTAGGGTGAGCAGTTACGGTTCATTGTCAACTTAACCGTTAAAATCGGCAATAGCAAGGGTTATTCTCCCTTGCTCACCCAGAAAACCGCCCCTAGCTCACATCACCCCTGACATGGCTTGCTCAAACCTGAAAAATATATTAAGATTCTTTATCGATCGCCCGGACAAACTCGCCTATATTGTTGTATAACTTCATCTCTCCATCGACTCACCCTTAATTAGGGCTTGCTGAAAAAGTTTTTCGTGGGGGTAGGGTGTGGGGTGTGGGGTTTTACCGATTTTGAGGGGGTCAATTACCTAATTTTCAGGGAAAAAGTCCCTGAAATTTCCCCCCGATCACTCCCATATTTGCTACTTTTTGATTGACAAAAAGTCTAAAAGTCTTACCTAACAAGGTTTTTAGATTTATTCAGCAAGCTCTAATTAGATACTATAAATATGAAATCTCTATGCTTTCTTTCTTACCCACTATTCTTTTAGCTCAGTCCGCCTCGGTTCTGCCCCAGATAGAGAGGAAATTAATCACCCAATATCAGGAAGTGCGTCAGTTGCCCGGTCAACTGAATGACGTTCTAGTTTTTAATAGCAATAGTCCCGAAATCGTAGAAAAAGAGGGCATTCTCCTCTCCACTTTCCCCGGCAAAGGAAAACGTTATCCCATAGCCCATCTCAATCATCCCCTACAAGGACGTTTTGACGTTTTCACCCACCACATCGCCCGTCAAACCGATCCCAATCGCGACCTACACCAGGGCCTGATCGTTACTAATCCCACCTCCAGAAACCTCGTTATCCGCATCCTGCAAGGAGTCAGTTACGTCACCTCCGCCGATGCCCCTTTTGTCGATTTACCCTCTCTGGTGGAAGATCCGAACGGCCGGGTTTTTTCCGGTCCCGGTTCCCGTTTAGCCAGCGATATCATGCGTCGTCGCCATGATACCCAATTTCCCACCCAGATCGTCATTCCCCCAGGCCAAAGTCGGATGCTCTTCGATCTGGTTATCCCCAGAAGTAGCGCCCGATCGACCCTCCTACGTCTCTACAGCGATGGACCCGTCTATATGGCCAATTTAGCCCTCTACGAAGTTCCCCAAAAAGTCAAAATCGAAGATCGGGAAATAGCAACCTTTCGTCCCCCTACCCTAGAGGAATGGCGTACCCTATTAGTTAGAGGTGATTTAGCCGCTCCTCGCGATTTTCCCCCCACTCCCCCCGATCAATGGTCCCCCGGAAGAAGAAATTTTTATGGTCGCGTCGCCGGAATTTCTGTCGGTTCGGAATGGGCAACCCGCATTGTCGATCCCAAAGGGGGAATTAATCTCACCATTCCTCAACCCGGTCAAGCTTTTGCCTATCCTTTAAGTACGGTGACGGCAGCTACTTTCGGAACCAGACAAATTCAAAGCGCCCCCATGTTAGTGCGTTATCCCGATACGGCTTTCAAAGCTCACGGTAACTACGGTGTTCACTACTATCTGACTTTACCTCTATATAACAACACTAGCAAAACCCAGGTGGTGGCTTTGAGTATTCAAACCCCAATTAAAGAAGACAATTATCTCGATCGCTTGCTATTTGTTGAACCCGTCCAGGGACCGGTATTTTTCCGGGGTGCAGTGCGCGTTACCTATCTTAACGCACTGGGACGCACCGAGGAACGTTTTTTCCATCTCGTTCAACGGGAAGGACAACAGGGAGAAGCTTTAGTACAGGTGGAACTTCCCCCCGGAGCCAGACGCGACATTAATCTCGATTTTCTCTATCCCCCCGATGCCACACCTCCCCAAGTTTTGAGCGTTAAAACTTTGGAATAGATAGTTTTTCTCGAAAAGTTAACGGCTGATTGTCGGGGGTAATAAGTAAGATACACTGAAATTAATCTCTCTGTGAATCGGCCGATGAATATTAGCAAAACTTGCTTTATTTTCTGCTTATTATCTCAATTTTTGGGCAATACAGCTGCGAGTTTAGCCGTGACTAAACTCGATTTTGATACCGGTCAAACCCTAACAAATCAAGTAATTAAATCGGGAAAAATTAAGGTAAAAGTTAGCTATCAACCCAGGAATCTGAATGAGAGAGTTGATGACAGTTCTGATATTAATAATGTTTCTTATAAAATCTTTTATAACGAGCAACTTTATCAGGAAAATAGCGGCTATAGTGCCTTTGGAGCCGGCTATGTCGAATTGAGAGATTTAGATAATAATGGCATCGATGAGATTATTGTCTCCACCTATAGCGGCGGCGCTCACTGCTGCACATCTTTGGTAATTTATACTTGGCAAAAAGATAAATTTATTAGAGAAGAAACGGGTTTTTTAGATGGTAGTGGTGGTTCCTTTGAAGATTTAGATGGAGATAATAATTATGAATTTGTCACCGTTGATAATGCTTTTTTGTATGCTTTTAGTTCCTACGCCGCCTCTTTTCCTCCCTCGAGAATTTATACTTTTCAACAGGGTAAATTAGCAGATGTCACCAGAAAATATCCTCAAAAATTAAGAAAAACTTTAGCTGAAATGTTGAAAGCCTGGCAGTTAGCTAAAAAAGAAAAAGCCGAAGTCAATGGCATTTTGGCCGGTTATGTGGCCCAAAAAATTCTCCTAGGAGAATACGAAGAAGCTTGGCAATTTCTCCTCGCTAATTACGATAAAAACTCCGATTGGGGTCTCGATATCAATGGCGAAAGTACAGTGATCGGCAAATATCCAGACTTTCCCACTGCCCTGAGAGCTTTTCTCCTGAAAAATGGCTATTTATCTGAAAGTGCCAACAATAAAAAAATAGCAAACGCTGTGAACAACTATGTTAAAAAAAGTCAATTATCTGCGGTCGCTATTTTGTTTCCTCGCTACAATCCTCTGGAGTAGTCATCTAGGGATCAACTCTAGCCTCGCTGTCAATAATAATTGTCAACTGTCCGAATCAGAAATCCAACAACAAGAAAATCTGCGTCAAACTTCGCCCCAAGAATATAACATTTTATTGCATAAATATGCTGAACAATTGCGCTTTTGTCGTTCCCGACACTGGTTACAGGAACAGGCGATCTGGTTACGTCTCTACTCCTGTGATACCCGCCCCGGCTCGATCGAAAGTATCCTCGATCGCATCGTGGCCAAAGGTTATAATACAGTTTATCTGGAAGTTTTTGCCGATGGTCAAGTCCTATTACCTCCTAACAATAATCCCACCGTTTGGGATAGCGTCATTAAAAATCCCAGTGCCGGAAATGTGGATTTATTAGCACAAGCGATCAAACAGGGACATAAACGCGGTTTAAAGGTTTATGCTTGGTTATTTAGCCTCAATTTTGGCTATGCTTATAGCTTGAAACCCTATCGACAGGAGGTGTTAGTACGCAATGGTAAAGGACAAGATAGCACCTCTTTTGTCGATGATCAATCCCAAACTTTTGTCGATCCCTACAGTAATCAAGCGCGACAGGATTATTTAATTCTCCTAGAAGCCATTTTACAACGTCGTCCCGATGGAGTTTTATTTGATTATATTCGCTATCCCAGAGGAACAGGAGTCGATTCCGTTGCTGATGATGTCAAAGATTTATGGATTTTTAGTCCGGCATCCCGACAAGCTTTAATTAATCGAGGATTGAATAATAAGGGCAAATTTTTAATCGATCGCTATCTGACTCGCGGCCAAATTTCCCCCGATGATATCGTCGAAGCCGACCGCCTTTATCCCCAAGAAACCGCCCCTCTTTGGCAGGGTAGAATCCCCTTAGAAGAGGAGATGAAACAATCAGTTAAAAGTCGTTTTGATCGCCTCAAATTAGAACTTTGGTTCCTAGCGGTTGCCCATGCTGCCCAGGGTGTCATTGATTATATTAGTTATTTTTCTGCCCTAGTGGAACGTCAGGGAATTCCCGCCGGGGCAGTGTTTTTTCCCGATGGGAATCGTCTTGTGGGTAATCAAGGTTTTGATTCTCGTTTACAAGCTTGGGATAGTTTTCCCGCTTCCCTAGAATGGCATCCTATGTCCTACGCTAATTGTAACGATACCACCTGTGTGGTTAATCAGATCAAAAGAGTAGTGGCAAGCAGGGGAAATCAAACTCCTGTTATCCCAGCTTTAGCGGGTTTATGGGGACAACCCTATAACAATCGTCCCTCCTTAGAAGTGCAAATGGAAGCAATTCGCATAGCCTTTCCCACCATAGATAGTATCAGTCATTTTGCTTTTTCTTGGCAAGAACCACAATTCGATCGAGCCAGAAGATTTTGTCCAACGTAACCGCATTTACACCTCCACTTTCACTTCCTCTGTTTGTCCCTGTGTTGGGGGAACTATCAAAGGCGGCAGTTCCGGTCCGGCGGTGTTGAGAGTCGGTGTAATATCGACGTAGTTAATCACCGCCCCTAAAATTTTCACCTCCGCTTCTGCTAACTGATCAGTTGCTTCACTCAAGAGACTAGAACGAGTTATCGCCTGGCGCGTTACCAGAATAATCCCGTCTGCTAGTTCTTCTAAGAGCAGCGCATCATTACAGCTAGACAGAGAAGGAGTATCGACAATCACCAGATCGAAACGGCCGCGAGAATCTTTGAGAATTAATTGTAATTCGCTCGATTCAATGATAGCTGCCGCTTGTTTTTGCGGACCGGGACTGGGCAAAATGGAAAGGTTTTCAATATTTGGGGCCAGCCGGATCGATTTACTTTTTGCCCCGTAGTAAAGTAGGGGTTCTCGGAAAGAATTGGGATCGGGAGTGACTCCGATTTCTTCGGCCTTAGAAAGACTTCTCAGATCTCCTTCGACTAACAGAGTCCGTCGGCCCGCTAAAGCCGCAGCGATGGCCAGATTATAGGCAGTGGCGGTTTTCCCCTCTCCGCCAGTAATACTGGTGACAATGACCACTTTCACCGTTTCGCCGCCGCCCACAAGTCGCAGGGTACTGCGTAAACGTTCGTAGTAGGGGAGATAATTGGCATTAGCATCGGCGAGAATCGGCTCGATTTCCTCGCCCTCTAAATTGCGGACAATGGGCAATTGTCCTAAGAGTAGTATATCCCGACTAACCAAAGCTTCCCGCAATTCTTGGGGACTGTGCAGGCGATCATCGATCACTGCTAACAGGAGAATCACGCCCAATCCGGCTAAAGTTCCCAAACCAGCGCCCACCAAGAGAATCAAGGTACGATTCTTGCGGTTAAACACCTGTTCGATCGGTTGAGCAACTGGCGTTTGGGCGACGGTGAGACTACCCACGGTTTCCGCTTCTGCAGCCTGAGCATCCACCAGAGCATTGAGAATATTCTCGTAGATACCCCGTTGAAAGGCGACAGCTTGGATTAAACGAGCTTGCTGTAGCTGTTTATCGGGGAATTTCTCGTATTGGGAGCGTAATTGCTGTTCCTGAGTCACTAAGGATTCTAATTGTTTCATTAAACCCTCGCGCTGGGTTTGCAGGGTGACTAATTGAGCCGCTAGTTGTTGACGGGTGGCATCGAGATTACTTTGCTGACGGATGCGACTGCTGGGAAGATCGGTCAGGATGCCATCTTTTCCGATCACCTCGGCGGCTCTTTTTTGTAAGAGAGATTCGTTAACTTCCTGTTCTTTGCGTAATTTAGCTACGGTGGGATGTTCGGGACGTAAATCCTTCTGTAGTCGCTCCAATTGGGCTTCCGTACCCAAGATCTGCGCTCGGATACTGGCAATAATCGGGTCGGCACTAAGGGCCGAGGAGGTGTAAGCTTGATCGGGGGTTAAATCGAGTTGTTTACTCAGACTATTAATCTGTCCTTGAATGCCTTGCAGTTCTAGGCGAATTTCTCGCTGTTGCTGTTGACTACTGGTGATAGCGGTGAATAAACTCCCATCTTGAATCGCCAATAAATCTGAACCCTGGGTACTAATGTAGCGATAAAACTTTTCTTCGGCTCTGGTTAAATCTTTTTGGACTTCGTTAAGTCGGACACTGAGAGCTTCTATGCGGGCCCGTAACTGGGAAGTATTCAGCCAGCGACTGTATTCCACCATTTCCTTCATCAAGGTTTCGAGAATTAACTCCGCCTTGGACTGGGAGTCGGACCTTAACTCTAAAAGTATCTCTTGGGGTTGGTCGCTATTATTTTTTTGTCCCTCCACTTCACCGGGGAAGGTGATTTTCAAATCTTGATCGCGAATTTTAACGATCTGTTCCTGATTAAATTGCAATTTTTTGGCGGCATTGACCAATACCCGGGGAGATAGCAGTAAATCGCGATCAATAGCCCGCCCTTGTTCTTGCAGTTGGCTTCCTGTACTGGTAAAAGCTGGCGGCGGCACCCGGTAGGCCAATTGTCCCACCGCCCGATAAAAGGTGGGGGGTTTCTCAGGATCGGGTAGGAGAGCAAAGATCACAGAACCGCCTAAACAGACGAGGAAGACGAATATTCCCACAAATTTGTTCTGATCTAGCGAGATGAGAAATCGTTTAACAATTGGTAGAGCCATAGCTTTTTAATGTATTCCCAGATTCTTTACATTTTAGCGGTCAAGAGTTATTCTCGTCCTTGAAATCCTAGCTTATGAAGTTGTGTTAAGGAGTGAGACGAGCGAGTTGCCCCTCAATTATCGGAAGTTATCGAATTGATTGCTAATGTCGAGAATTGTATTGGTAAAACTCGTAATATCCCGGATGGGTTGGGTAATAATATTAAAAGCGGCGAAAATTTCCCCTAATAGGGTGCGGGTAACGATAATTACGTCCTGATCTTCTAAGGGAACATTTTGCGAGATATCTCCCCTAACTGCCGCTATCGGACTCAAAGTTTGACTAACAATTCCCCCTTTGGCACTGTCAAAACGTAGCAGGGACACTTCATTGACATTAATCCGCAGGCGATCAGAAACTGGTAAACTAGCCACCACATCGAGGAAGGTACTGCCATTAGGAATCGAAACATTTCTCAGGGCAATTCCCGAAGGAACTAAGGGAGTTAAAACCCTGATCGTGATATTCTGCTGGGCGAGGGTGGTTCTCGCCACCAATGTGCGATTATATCCCGTCTCTTGACCCACTTCTAACTTGGAAACAATCACGGCATCGCCCCCTTGCAGACGCAGATCTGGCAAGCGGTCTCCTTTAATTAAGGGAGTATAAAGGTCAAGTTTCTCCTCTAATACTGTACCATCGACTAAAACCCGACGGACAACGATCGAACGCAGATCGGCCCTGGGAGTGCCACCACCCGCCGCCAAAAGTACCTGCGCTAGGGGAGTATTAGGAGCAACACTATAAAACCCCGGTCGCTGTACCTCTCCCAGAATGGTTAACTGGACGGGACGGGCAGAGCTTAAAACCGCAATGACTTCCGGTTCCTCCCGCAAGTATTTTCGCCCCAATTCCAGGCGGATTTTAGTTTGCACTTCGTCTAAAGTCAAGCCCAACAAGGGAATACGCCCTAAAATCGGCACCAGAAAATTACCATCGGGATCCACAGGACCTGAGGAATTAAATTCGGGAAAATCGGGAACCGAGACAGTAATTTGATCGCCGATATCGAGTCGATAGGACTGAATTTGTCGGAATTGGCGATTATTAGGAGAGTAAACCGGTGGACTGTAGCCAGCGGGGGGAATCGTGTTTTCAGGAAAGGTGGGATTAGGGGGTTGGGGTGGCAAAAACTCTAACCCAGCTCCCGGTTGAGTCTGGGGTATGGACAAAGGACCCTGGGCCTTGAGTCCTTCGGAGTCAATTACCCATAAGAACCCTGTCAGACTCAACCCCGATAAGGCCATAGCCCCGGTTCTGGATAAATTAACTGGCAAAAACTTGTTGAGCATTGGTGGAATCATACAGATCTATCAATTTTTGGGTTCTGACGATGACAATTTATTTTCTGGGAGTTATCTAGTGGGAGAGGAACAAAGAAGCTATTAAGGGCTAGAAAAGTGCCTTGAGCTAGTTTTTTCAAAGAGATGGTTAGGAGCAGAGAAATTACTTTTCTTTTTTGCTCTGAGGCACAGAAGTTAATTGACTTAAGACATTTTGTTCTAAGTAACTTTGCACTTCCCCAGCGAGACTGAGAGCAAAGGGAGTGAGAGTTTGCAGTTCTTTGGTCGGTTCTAAGGGAATCAGCAAGGAAACGGCTATCCAGGGTACTCTCTGTCTTTTTAATTGCGCCCATTGGTCAAGCCAATACCACACCGAGGGATCGTAATGACCACCACCTAGCCAAGCATACCATTGCACCACGGCAAAGGTGTTTTGTGTCCAAGCCCGATAGAATCTGGCCGTGGCCTTTCCTCCCGACTGGGTGGGGATTAATAGCTCGGTTGTTTCCCCCTGATTCCAACGACTAATAGAACTGATATCCGACCATTCTAACCCCGGTTGATTTTTATAGTAGATCTGTGGCTTTAAAAGCACGGTTATCCTCTTGCCCTCAGGACTTTCCACCACTTGGACCGACCATTTTCCCTCACCGATTTCTCCTTGCTGCTGGTCGATGGTTTTCAGGTCAGAGAACTTGATTCCCGATTCTTGTAGGACCCGCATTTTCTGAATATTACCGATTCTCGGTTGCTCCAGCCAAGACCACTGGCCAGAAATTAAATTGGGCAAGATACCCCCTAAAATCAATAGCAGCAGCAGGCACAACAGCAGTAAATAATTACCCGGTAGCTTTTTTTTGACTTTATCTAACACTAAAGTTACCTCGGCTGGAATTTTTTGACTAATCATCCTGGTTACCTTCCTCTTGAGCCGGGGACTGTTTCTTGGCTGCCTCGCGATACTGCATGATTTGGAAGACCAAAAGGATGAGTAATAACATAAAGACCGAGTACAAATCACCCCCCCAGCTATCGTGGAGTAATTTGAAGTTTTCCTCTTGTCCTGTGCCGTGAAACCAAGCTAAAAGCGCGTTACGAATAGTATTAGCCCCGACACTAATTCCCAAGGCACTGAGGAGCATAAAGCGCGTTTTACGACCGTTTTTGATGGTATCAGTCCAATGGAGCAGCAGCAGCGTGACGTAAAGACTGGTAAATAACATTTTCAGCCCCGCACAGTAGGGGGCGACCTCCACCATCCGACCTTCTACCGCTACATGGATACCGTCAACGGAGACATCTAAGCCTGCTTGCTGGAGAATAAAACCAGAGCAAGCGGCAATAAAAACCTGTAGGGGTAGGGTATAGGGAGTGATCAGGTAGGGGATGGGATTAGGAGTCGCTAAGGCTGTTAAAAGTAGGGGAAATCCCTGTAATTTAAAACCTTCCGTTCCTTTTAACCAGAGACAGATTCCCGCTAACATAATCGGGAAAGACAGACTAACCCAAAGAGAGGAACCGAGGAGATAAAAAATCGCCCCTAGGGTTAACAAAAACGCTCCGAGGGGATGGGAGCGATCTTCGAGGCGTTGCCATTTTTTGCGATTCTGCCAGACAATATAGGCGGCGTAGGGAAGGCCGATCAAGCCGTGGCTAAAGTATTCGTGTTCGATGCCGATCGATTTATTCAGCCAACCATCGTACCAATGAAAGATCACCGGACCATAGATAACCGCCAAGAAACCGATAATCAGCCAAGATTGCCGATTTTTCTGGGAGACGGGGGATAAGGAAGGACTAATACCCATAGGACAGAGCGATTTAGTGACAAATTCTGAATTTATGTTACCCGATGATCGCAGTGATCTGTTCAACCACGATTTCAATCTGCTCCTCGCTGATACCGGGGTACATGGGGAGAGAGACAATTTCTTCACAGAGAATCTCTGCATTAGGAAAGTCTCCCTGTTGATAACCCAGGTAGCGATAGGCCGGTTGCAGATGACAGGGAATCGGATAATGAATGCCGGTTTGAATACCGACGGCAGTTAATTGTTCTTGTAGTTGTTGGCGAGGGACGGGACAATGGGCAAGGATGCGAATAACGTAGAGATGATAGACATGACCAGTCTCGGTTTCGTCTCGTATGGGTAAAATGCCCTTATCGGCTAAAGGAGCCAAAAGCCGGTCGTATTGTCTTGCCGCTCGATGACGGGAGCGATTCCAACTTTCCAGATGGGGTAATTTAATGTTTAAAATGGCGGCTTGTATGCTATCTAAACGGCTATTAGTGCCGATATCGGTGTGGAAATACTTGCTCGGTGCGCCATAATTTCTTAAACTGCGGGCTTTTTGGCTAATTTCGGGATCATTGCTCACCAACATTCCGCCATTGCCAAAAGCACCTAAATTTTTACTGGGATAAAAACTAAACCCCGCCGCCACACCGACACTGCCGGCGCGATAACCTTCTCTACTGGCTAAATGGGCCTGGGCCGCATCTTCAAAGATAATCAGATTATAGCTGCGGGCAAAATCCTCTAATTGTTGGGGTGATACCATCTGTCCGTACAGGTGTACGGGGAGAATGGCGCGGGTGTTGGGGGTAATTCTTTGGGCAGCCGCCGCGAGGTCAATTAAGGCCGTATCGAGGTGACAATCAACTAAAACCGGTTTGGCCCCCGCTTGCATAACACCCATGAGGGTGGCGACAAAGGTATTAGCGGGGACTAGCACTTCATCCCCGGCACCGATGCCGTAAGCTTGTAAAGCCAGGGCAAGAGCGGCAGTGCCGGAAGCTACTCCCACAGCATACTCGACTCCGCAAGCTTGGGCGAAGGCGCTTTCAAATTCGGCTAAAGCTTGGCCTAAAACAAAATCTCCCCGGTCGATAACTGTTTGGATTGCCTCGGTAATTTTTGCTTGTAGGGGCTGATTTTGCCAAGTTAAATCGACAAAGGGAACTTTGATTAAATGGGAACTCATCTAGTGCTTGTTTATGGAGACATTATTAATTGTCAAGAGACTAGCATAGATTTGAGCAACTTGGCTAGATTAGTAGGCTCTCTTGTCCTTTCTGTCTTCTTCTCCGTGTCCTTTGTGCCTCTGTGGTTTATCCTTAATCCTGCAATTGGGTTTTTAAAGTTAGATTGGGAGTTAATCATACTATTAAAAACGGATTTGGTCTAATTTGCGATCGCAGAAAGGAGCGTGATTAATCATCGTATTTTTCCGATAGAACTGGTTATTATGAGTGATTTTACCGCTTTAACGGCGTTAATTCTGGCTGGTGGCGAAAGTTCCAGGATGGGACGAGATAAAGCTTTGTTATCTTTTCAGGGTCTCTCTTTTCTGGAGAATATCTGTTTAATTGCCCAAGATTGTGCCGCACAGGTGTCTGTGATCACGCCTTGGCCGGAACGTTATGAACTGATCATTCCCCAATACTGCCGGATAATCAAGGAACCTCTCCCCACTAGGGGGCCTTTATTGGCCTTTGCCTTGGGATTAACTTTTGTATCAACCGATTGGGTTTTATTGCTCCCTTGCGATTTACCTTTACTAACGCCCCCAATTATTCAAGGATGGTCAAGATTATTAGCCACTGTACCAGAAAATGCCATGGCTTTGGTTCCCCGCTGCGGTGAGCGTTGGGAACCTCTCTGTGCTTTTTATCATCGTCGTTGTTTAGAATCTTTGCAGACTTATATTCAGCAAGGGGGAACTTCTTTTCAAAAATGGTTAAATGTCTCCGTGGTGGAGAAATTAATTATCGATAATTCCGAGATTTTATTTAACTGTAATACCCCAGAAGATTTAGAGATAATAATAAACTCCCCAGATATTAACCGTAAGAAAACCTAGCACAAAAGGGAGTAAAAGTAAAGAGATCGGCGAAGAAATATTGGATAAATGGCGATAACCATAGTAGAGCATTCCGGTTAGATAACCGCCAGTTACACCGATAATTGCGCCGATAATATCGCCATTTATGGATAAATAGGAAGTGAGCAAAATGACGAGGGAAAAGGGCAAAATTATCAAGCCACCTAAAAATATATCGCCGGTGAGACTACCATATTTATTACTTAATTTTCTGCCCAACCAACTAGATAAAGTCAGAATAATAAAAGGAAATACTGCCCAGCCTAATAACAGTAAAAAATCAGATTTAACTGTCCAGTTTTGCCAAGTCAAAGCGATAAAAAAACTGCTGATGATTGCTGCCAATACACCCATAGCCAAAGCCTGATTACGGTTGAACTTTAAAAAAGCCTCTGCTAGACCGGTCTTGGGTTTGAGCAAAGATAAAAAAGAGATTTTCAGCAAATTAAAAACAATAAAAAGAGTTTTTGACCACTTGATCGATTGCCGTTGTCGATAACTTTTCTGAGGGTCTCTTAATTTATTGGCAATGGCATGATAGCGGCGAAAATTTCCCTGTTGCTTAAATTTTTTGGCTGCTATTTGGAAATCCTTTCGTGCTGCCGGCAGTTCCGAGAGTTCCTCTAGAGCCAATCCTCTTTGATAATAGAATTGGGGGTTATCTGGGTCAATGGCGATTGCTTGACGGTAAGCTTCTAGGGAGGATTGGGTGTAACCGAGTCGTTGCCGGGATAAACCGAGGTAATAGTAAGCTTGGGAACAATCGGGTTTTAACTGCAAAACTTGGCGACAATCGCTCAAAACTTGCCGATCCTGCTGATTATAGTAGTAAACTTCCGCCCGTTGCAGATAGGCCTGCCAAAATTGCGGATTAATTGCGATCGCTCGCTGGTAAAATGCGAGCGCTAATTGATAATTTCTCTCTTGAGCGTAGCGCCATCCCTGTTGATAAAAATCCTCGGCACTGCGGTGAAAAGTGGGTATTTCTGGGGATAAATTGCGATCATACTCTTTTCTTTTCTCTTTATCGCTCAAAACCCGATAAGCTTGTTCAATTTCCCGAAATTTTCTGACTGCCTCTGGATCATCGGGATTATAATCGGGGTGATATTGCCGGGCCAGACGACGAAAAGCGGCTTTTATCTGATGATTACTGGCATTACGGGGAATTTGGAGGATTTCATAGTAATTTTTCATACTCGAATGGGGGGAGAATTTTCAACTACTGAAAATTGTTGCCAATGGCTCGCCGAAACGACTATCATTGTCAATTAAATAGCTTTTATTGAGAGTTGATCGCTTATGTCTGCCTACACTGCCTCCTCCCTGAAAGCGGAACTCAATGCGCGGGGGTGGCGCTTAACTCCCCAGCGAGAGAAAATTCTGCACGTTTTCCAGAATTTACCGAAAGGCAATCATCTCAGTGCCGAAGAATTGCAGGAATTACTGGACAAACGGGGGGAAGGAATTAGTTTATCGACGATTTACCGCAGTGTTAAACTAATGTCGCGGATGGGAATTTTGCGGGAGTTGGAATTGGCCGAAGGTCATAAACACTACGAACTCAATCAACCCTATCCCCACCACCATCATCATTTGGTCTGTATTCAGTGCAATAAAACCATCGAATTTAACAATGATTCTATTCTCAAACACAGTCTCAAACAGTGTGAGAAAGAGGGTTTTCAGTTAATTGACTGTCAGTTAACGGTGATGGCTATCTGTCCGGAAGCTTTGCGGATGGGTTGGCCGTCGGGAATACCGAGTAATTGGTGCTGTACGCGTTCGCTGGTGGATACTCGTTTCCAAAACTGCGAGATTCCCGAATCAAAGGAGCCAGAACCGGAAAACTAGACATCTAAGCGGACATTCCCAACTGAAAACCGAGAGCCTTTTTCTGCATTAATTGGAAAATATTATAAAATCCGTTGGCGCGGGAAGGGGTAAGGCTGACTTTTAAACCGGTTTCTTCGATAAAATCCGGGGTGACTTGCAGGATTTCCGTGGGAGTCAGTCCATTTAAACCCTCGATTAACAAAGCAACTAAACCCTTGACTAATTGCGCGTCGGAATCCCCTTTGTACCAAACCTGGCCATTTTCGAGGTCGGCAGTGATATAAACTTGGGATACACAGCCATGAACTTTATTAGCGGGTATTTTGGCAGATTCTGGTATTGGTTCTAGTTTTTTAGCAAAAGCTAGTAATTGTTCGTATTTTTGCTTAGGATCGGTACGACGTTTGAGGCGTTCGACGATGCGATCGAGATTAGACGGGAGCATATTGCAAGTTAAAATAAGAAAAAATTAGCCAATAGCTTTTTTATATTAGCATTCTCGCGGAAGTTGAGCGCTGTGGTTATCGCGGCTAGGACTGCCTTGGTCAGAGGGTCTGGAGGCTATCTGCTAGAATTGGCATCAATCAAACACCACGCTTGCAGGAGCTATGGTTAACCTTTCCTACAATAGACCTCGACCTAATATTATCTCAAGACTAAAAGTCTTTCTAGTTAAGGAATCTACCTGAATAAAAATTATTTTAATTGCCTCATATTTTTTCAGTAAAATTAAATTAGCAACGATAGATGTACATTTCAGCTATCGAACTATCTAATTAGTACGCAGACTAAAAGCAAGCTATGACTGGGTTATAATTTTTGGAGATGTCTAATAAAAATCGCCTTCTTCCCAGTGCCGAAGAATTGCCCTGTGCTGACGAAACGCCGGTGGATAACCAGTTACACCAACGACATTCCCCATCTATTACTCAGTTTATTAGCATTTATGTCGCGAAGGCAACCCCAGATGAAATGCCGATAATCGTTAGTTTCATCTAAGATCAAGCTCTTTGAGCGTTGTAAGGATTATGCAAGTTTTGGAAGCAAGTAAATTCCAGAGAAAACTCACCCTAACCCTTCGCATTTGTCAAGTCTTTTAAATAATTCTTAATATTTTTTTCGTTTTGCTCTCTGGCTCTCGTCTGGCTTCTCGACGGAATCGCTAAAATGATCAGGGGTGTTTTAGAGGTAAGTCTATGAATGAACCGGTAACTCTTGAGGATATTTACCAGCTATTCCGCGCTTCCGCCGAGGAATATGATCGCCAGGCTGCCGAATCCAAGGCGGAATATGATCGCCGGGCTGCCGAATCCAAGGCGGAATATGATCGCCATAGAGTCGAAATAGAGAACCTCCTCGCCGAATCTAAGCTAGAAAGCGATCGCTCGATGGCAGAACTGAAACGGACGGTTGAACGAACCAGCAAAGCGGTAGATAGTCTCACCACTCGCTGGGGTCGATTTGTGGAAGAATTGGTAGAACCGGCGGTTTTACGGCTTTTTCAGGAAAAAGGCATCGATATTAAAGAAGTTTATCCCCGCGCTAGAGTCAAGCGTCAGGGCATCGCCATGGAAATTGATATTCTAGCGGTAGATGATACCGATCTCGTGGTGGTGGAATGTAAATCTAGATTATCTAAAGATGATGTGGATGAATTTATTGAAAAATTGACCCGCTTTAAAATCGCTTTTCCCCATTATCAAAACTATCAAGCTTACGGTGCGGTGGCGGGAATTGAAATCAACGAGGGGATCGATCGATACGCTTATAAAAAAGGTCTATTTGTGATTAAACCCTCCGGGGATACGGTGGTCATTATTAATGATGCCGACTTTCAACCGAATACTTGGTAATTTCCCTAGTCAAAACAATCGCTATGGTTAACCTTTCCTAGACAAAAATCGCCTTCTTCCCAGTATCGGGAAATCGTTATTTAACCGCAGAGGAAAGGGCGAGGGCAGCTGCGGCGATCGCCAGTCAAGCAGGTTTGATCGCCCAGCAAGAACGTTTAGCCAAACAGGAAGCGGAACAAAAAGCCCAACGACTAGCGGAAAGACTAAGATCACTGGGTATCAACCCCGATGAAATTTAGGGGTGGGTTCTCCGGCAATTTTAGGGGATTAATCGCGTAATAATTCTGGTTCGGTTAATTCGTCGGTCATTTCCATCAGGGCCCGTTGGACGGGTTTAATCATCGGGTCATCGATATTTTCTACGGTATCGTAGCGGACGCGTTTGGCCCGTCTAGCGACTTGCACGACGATCGAGTAACGATTGCTGGCCGCATTCATCAGTTTATCGGTGAGATAAATCATCTCGGAGGAGTCGAATTTAAACCGTTTGGACATAGTTATATTTAGCCTTCTCTGGTGAATTTGGCACTTGTCACTGATTTTAGTGATAAGTTTTATTACTCAGTCCACCTTACCATATTTTGTCAACTTTAAGGATAGGGTTATCCTTTATCTCGATCAGATTTTGTCAACTACTTTTTACAAAACTTAAATCAATTTAAGACAAGTTTAAAAATATACAAATAAAGAGATAATTTTTGAAATAAATAAACCCAAAAAAGGTATCTCAACCATGGCTTTTAACCTCAACGGTTTCAACTTTAACCAGTCGATTATCGATTCCCTGGGACGTGCGGTCGCAACGCGCTCGCTACGCGAGACCGCAACTTGGGCGGATGTGATCAACCGCGCTAACATTGGTTTTGAAGTAATGCACGAACGCAACGCTCATAACTTCCCCCTCGATTTAGCTTCCGGTGATGCTATCCCCATGGCCTTGACGGCAGCGGCGATCAATGGTTAAAAATAAACAGATGCTGGATCCCCATCCAACATCCGCGTTCTAACTCTGCACACATTTTGCTAAGTCCTCATGATAAGTTAAAAAACGCTTCCTTTTTGGGGGCGTTTTTATTTATTCGATTGAAAAAACCGATGACAATCATTACTAAAGCTGATAAGAAAGTGGGGTGTAGGGTGTGGGGTGTGGGGTGTGGGGTGTGGGGAGAATAAAACTGCCTATTGCCTATTGCCTATTGCCTTTTACCTATTGCCTCCTGACTGACTCCTGATAACTGATAACTGATAACTGATGAAAAGATTAGCTTGGTTTGATCGCTTAGTGTTAGCGACTATTTTGGCTTTAATTGCCGCAATATCGTCGATTTTGATCCAGGGAAATCAAGTTCCTACGCGAGGGGAGAATTTTAGCTGGCAAGGGCGAAAAATCGGCGTTAGGGACGATTATTTTACTTTAAGTTTTAATCGACCGATTGACCGTTCGGACGTGGAAACCAGCTTGGTGATCGATCCTCCCTTGCCGGGTAAAATTAGCTGGTCTGGCGATCGCTTGACCTATACCTTGACGGAATTGCCTATCTACGGCAAAAAATATCAAGTAAAGTTACTCATTGCCCAAGGTGAGGACTTTATCGGGGAATTTTACACCCACGATCGAGCTTTTGCCTATATTGGAGTCAACCAAGAGGAAAGAGGCCGTTTAATCGTCTGTAATATCATTCAGGGGGCAAATAACGTCACAGAACTGAAAAAAACCATCCTTACCCCTGGGGATCTGGTGGTCACGGATTTTCAAATCTATCCGAGGGGGGAGAGAATTTTATTCTCGGCCTTCGATCGCTCTGACTTAGGACGGGATACCCCGAAACAGCAACTTTACACAATTACCACGGGTTTAAATCATGACGAACATGGTCAAAATTTGCCCAGTGGTCGTATAGAAAGGTTTTTAGATGCGAAAACCTATCAAAATCTGCGCTTTGATCTCTCAGATAACGGCAAAACCCTAATCGTGCAGAGAATCAATCACAGTAATCCGGGGGATGCCAGTTTATGGGTAATCAGTGATGATGGACAATCGCGACCGTTAGGAATACAAGCGGATAATTTTTTACTATCTCCCGACGGTAAAAAAGCGGTTGTCAGTCAAACGGGAGGGGTAGCGGTGATTCCTTTGGATGTCCAGGCGGGAAAATCGCAATTTTTGCCCACCTACGAAAAAATACTCGCTTTTTCCCAGGATGGTCGCCAAAAATTAATGGTGAAATCAGAAGCGGATAATCAGCGATCGCTATTTTTGCTCAACGATCAGGGAGAGTCAAGACTACTATTAAGAACAGCTAATCCGATTATTAGCTGTGAATTTGAACCGCGACAAGAAAAAACCCTTTACTGTCTGAAAAGCGATCTGGTTATGGGCAGCGATGGCAAAGTGAAAGAAGAACCATTTTTAGGGATTATTGAGCTAGAAACGGGTAAAATGATGCCCCTGCTGGCCTTACCTAATTATCGTGACGTGCAGATGAGTATGTCTCCCGATGGCGTGGCCTTATTATTTGATCAGTTAGCAACCACACCCTTTGGAGTCAGAAATGATTTAGTCACCGGGGAGGGGTCGAGCATTGCCGATGGTCGTCTCTGGTTATTACCACTTCCTGATCAGTTCAGTCCCGATAGCACCCCGAAAATTTTACCGCAAGAACTCAACGCCGGTTTTAAACCCCGTTGGCTGCCCTAAAATTATTGATCGGTAGCTATGTTATCAGGTTCCAGAGTTAAGTTTTCAGTGAATTTATGCTACTTCAGCGATTTGCTTTTTTATTCCGTCCTAGTGGCGATATCGAGATCGAGCGGGGGATTCGGACTTTATTGGCGCTCGCGGTACCGATTATTATCGGTGATATTTTAAATCAGTCAGAATTGGGGTTAATGGTCGGTTTAGCGGCTCAAATCTTGATTTTAGCCGATGTGGGGGGGCTTTACTGCCTGAGAGCGAAAACCCTGGTCGCTACGACTATCGGGATGGCTCTAGCTTTGATTATCGGCACATTAGCCAGTGCTTGGCTAGGATTGACCGTAGTCATAGTTTTTTGCGGGTTGTTTCTAGCGGGTTATTTGACAGTTTACGGGGAAAATGGGGCGTTAGCTGGGGTAGTAATTAGTTTATTGCTGCTTTTTGCTGTTTCTTTGCCATCGGGAGATATTATCGTCGCTTTACAACGGGCCGGAATCGCTGTGTTGGGAGGGGGATGGACAATTTTTTTAGCCCTGTTTATCTGGCCTTTTCGCCCTAATCAGCCTTTACGTCAGGTAACGGCGGAAAATTTTCATGGTATCGCCACCTATCTCCGCTCTTTGCCCTTAAACTCTCGTTCTAATGCTAATGAGGAGCCATCTTTTAACAAAATCCGGCAACTGTTGCTCCGTTCTAGGAAAACTGTCACCTTGACGCGTCGGGGACGTTGGGGAAAGAGTGAGCTGCGGGAATTGTTAATCGTCTTGATTGAAGATAGCGATCGCATTAATACCAGCTTAATTGCGCTGCGAGAATTGCTTCATCTTCATCCCTTGCCACAACTGACCACGGTGGGTATTTTATTAGAAGATATTCTCGTGCAAGTGGCGGAAATTAGCGAAGATATTGCCTGGTTAATTTTGGGTAGAAATAAACAACCGGATTGTGAGCGTTTGCAGCTATTACTCAAAGCGATCGAGCAACAAAAAAACCTGCAAGCTAAAGTTTTAGAAAACGCCCGAGATGATTATACCAGTTATGTGGCCATTTCGCAATTAAATAATCGTTTAAAAAAATTATCTAAACAGCTAAAAATAGCCAGTGAAACAGCGCAACATTTGCGGCAAAGCGAGAACTTTTCCGATAAAAAAAATCTCTGGCAGCGGAACTTTGAAGGGATAGAAAAAGAGTACGGTCAAGAAAAAGCTTGGTGGGAACCATTAAGATCTAATTTTAATCTAGAATCGCCCCTATTTCGCCATGGTTTACGTTTGGGTTTGGGAAGTGCCGTAGGAGTGTTGATCTACAATAAGCTGGGAATTACCCATAGTTTTTGGATTGGTTTAACCTTAGTTATTGTGTTAAAACCAGATTTTAGCTTGACTTTTCAACGCTTTTTTAATCGGGTGTTTGGCACGATTTTAGGCTCGTTTTTTGTTTTGGCACTGTTGCGAATTATAGATAATCCGATCTGGTTAGAAATTATTGGAGTGATTTCTATAGCGATCGCTTTAACTTTGGTGCGATTTCACTATAGTTTGGCCGTATTTTTTATCACAATTTTTGCTTTAATCATCAGTCGTCTGGATGCCAGCAATGACGGTATTAATTTAGAGTATATCAGAATAGTTTATACTTTAATCGGTAGTGCTTTAGCCTTTGCACTTTCCTTCGGTTTTTTACGGTTTAATGAAGATGAACGTTTTTCCCTCGCTGCCATTAAAGCATTAGAAGCTAATCAAATATATTTTCAGTCAGTTATGGCAGTTTATTTAGGAGAATCATCCTATCAAACTGCAATTTTATCTTCCCATCGCCATAAAGCTCGACGAGCAAATACAACTATGCAAACGGCCCTACAACGATTAATTGATGATCCTAGCACACCCTTTCCACAAATGGAACCGGCAATCACTTTAAGTAATTATATTCCTCGTTTTGGTCGCGGGGTGACAGTTTTATTGACGGAATTGGAACAATATCGCGGTAGTCCTCCCCATCCTAATCTAAGTCTGTTCACGCAACAAATAACCCAAGCTTTGACGCAATTAACCCAAGCTTTGCAAACAAATAATCCTCCTCTTCCCTTACCTCCCCTCGAAGATACTTTAGAAAGCATCCTCGATCATTTGCAAGAATTGCGAGAGGAAAGGTTAGTAGAAATTGCCCATCAAAAAGAGGGAACTAATCTCCATAAATATTTAGGGGATTATAATATTGTCACCACGGAACTTGTGGAATTATCCAGTCGTGTTGGGGTAATGAACACAGCAATTGATCGTTTTATTAGAAGTTAAAATTTAGTTATAACAACAGAATTTAGCAGTCAGGAGGAAAATCGATTAACTTCGATAATTTCCGTATATTCAAAATTATTAGGACTGCGTTTCACTAGAGAATAATCAACACCATGAAGATTAATTAAATCCTCTTGACAATCCGCTTTCGGAGAATTATAAACTAACACATATTCTTTACCAATATAGGGAGAAATCTCGGTTTCTACTTCTCCTCTCCATTGAGTTTTTGTCACTAAAACAATTAACTGATTGGCTAATTTAGGAATAGCGATCGCAACTTGCCGACGATAGATATGATCAAGACTACCAAAAGGGGAATCCATCACCAGAGGAAAAGTGCTGCTATCAATTCCCATCAAAGTATTTTTCTGACTCCATTCTCGCACTCGATCGATAATTCCCCCGATAAAAGATAAACTGAGAATCTGATTTTCTCCGGTGGAAGCTGCCACGGGAATGGCGAATCCTGTCGTATTTTCTAATAATCTTACCTCGTAATCGGGACTAATACGGGGAATATAGGGAGTAAAAGAAATTGAGTTAAAGATTTCCTGTACCCGTTTTTCTAAGGACAAACGAAACTGATTTTCTAATCTCTGTCTTACCTCACTAATGCGATTAATTGCCTCTTGAGTCGCTAAAATACGTCGTTGTCCTAAATTATATTTTTCCTCTTTTTGTTGCTGTTTCTGTACCTGTTTTTGCAGGGATTCTAACTCTTTTTCATAGATATCTAGTTGATTTTTATTGCTGCCCTGTTCCAAGCGTAAATCTTTTAGGGAATCCTCGATCGCATCTAAGCGAGATTGCAGATTTTTAATATCTTCATCGGGATAATGGCGAAATTTATCCCGAACTTCATCTAATTCTGATTCTACCAAAGATAATTCTAAGCGCCACTGGTGAATATTAGCTTGATAACTATCCACTTCTTGCCAAAAATCTAAGACCCTCTTATCCATTTCTTTGACTGTGGAAGATAAGCGAATGGCCGCTTCTTCCACATCGGCCATTCCTGCTTTATTCATCCAGTCTTCCACCTGTAAATAAGCTTGGCTATTTTCCTGTAATTCCTGGCCACAAATACATTTTTTCCGCTCTAATAATTGTTGGACAAATTGCTGTTTGATACCACTGGGTAATTCCCCCTGTTGTCGTAGGCGATCGATTAATTGCTGAAAATTTTGATTAATTCCTTTTAAAAAGACTTGATAAGCTTGCTGAGAAATTAATTTCTTTAATTTATCTTTAGTTCTGACTAAATCTTGCCGCAGATTTCTTTCCTGTTGTTCTAATTTTTCTTTTAACTGTTTTAATTCCTCGGCACCACTTAAATCTAGTAAGCGATTAGTGACGGCTTTTTTTAATTCTTCCTGCTGGGATAACTGGTTAATAATATCCTGCTGACGCTGTTTTAACTTCTCTAAATCCTGCTCAATTTTACTTTCCTGTTTCAATAACTTTTTTAAATCCGATTCCCCTAAATCTTTAAGATCATCTTGTAAAGATTTTTTGGCTTTTTTTAAATGCTCGATCGCTCTGTCTAATACTTTAACTCCCAATAATTCTTTTGTATCCTCGGCGATTTTACCTTGGCTACTACTGCGGAATTGATGATCGATATATTCGCCATCAAAAAAGAAATAACGGTGTAAACTTTCGGGTAAAATTTGATTAATAATATCCTCCGCTGGTTGATTGGGTGTGTACCAATTGCCATCATCACCAGCGTAGAGCATATATAAACTATTTGAACCGTATTTAATTTTGCTATTTACATCTTGGTAGGCGAAAAATTTTCGTTTTACCTGATAGCGTTTATTTTCATGTTCAAAGTTTACTTCTGCGGAACATTCTATGGAAGTTCCCGTGGTTACTTCCGTAATTGCCCGTTTATTAACTAATAACTCTGGTTCGGCAAAAGCTGCTGTAAATTTTTCATAAAGAACCCAGGTACAAGCATTTAAAATTGTTGTTTTTCCCGCCCCATTATTGCCATAAATTACCGTCGTATTGCGAGAACTCGCCGCTAAATGTATCTCAGGAGTCTTACCATAAAATTGTCGAAAATTACATAACTTTATTGATAGTAGTTTCATAGTTCGATAGAGGGGATAATGGGGAAGTGGGAATTATGAATTATGAATTATGAAGTGGGGAGAAGGGAGCGGGGAGCGGGGAGATGGGAGAGGGGAGAATAAATAAAACTAATCTCCTAACTACTGACTCCTAACTCCTGTCTCCTGACTCCTGATAGCTAAAAGCTAATTATTGAATTACTTCTTTAATAATCGTTAAAACATCATCATTGATATTGCGAGGATTGCGCTGGTATAACTTATCTCTTTCCAATTTTAAAACTCGATCGATGATTTTTCGCACATCTTCGGGAGCGTTTAAAATCGGTTCTTGGATATTTTGGAGATTATTATCAGGATTAGTCATAGGGCAGATTTTTTAATATTTACAGCCGCTGCATTGCAAACAAAATCCTTGCCGGGGTACGTTAATCTATTACTAACGCACCCTCAGCCTAGATTGTTTCCCTAAACGAAACTTAAATAGGGTAACTTTTGGGCGGTAGATTGAATCAGATCGAGATTTTGTAACAGCTGTCCGCAGGTATCCCAACCCCCTTCTATTAACATCTGTCGGGAACCTTCATTCATAGAGACGGTAGCGACAAAATCCCCCCATTCCACTGTCATGGTTGTCAAAGAAAGATCGACGGGAATTTCGGGATTAGCTGCAATTAAATCCTGTAAATGGGTGATGGTTTTAGCCTCGGCAGTGACACAGGGAACCCCATTAGCGATACAATTGCCAAAAAATATTTCGGCGAAACTTTCCCCGATAATTGCTTGAATTCCCCAACGTAAAATCGCTTGCGGTGCGTGTTCCCGAGAAGAGCCACAACCAAAATTACCATTGACTACCAGAATTTTCGCCCCTTGGTACTGGGGTAGATCGAAAGGATGACTCCCCTGTAAAGCGGCTCGATCATCGGCGAACACTTGTTCTCCTAACCCTTCAAAGGTGATACAACGCAAAAAACGAGCCGGAATAATGCGATCGGTGTCAATATCGTTGCCTCGCAAGGGTAAAGCTCGTCCGGAGATGGTTTTAACTTGACTCATGATCTTTTTCTAACTTTTACTAGCAGTGATAAAAAAGGTGGTTGCATCTTGCCATACCCCCTGATCGGTGGCATTTTTCTGGATTTCTCGGCGATAATTGTTCACTAGAGTCGCAATTTCGGCAGCCGATAGGCGGTCGAACCGCCTTTTTTTAACCATTGATACCATTTTGCCAGCACTTGCGGGATATCGGGGAAAAGTGCAATCGCCAGAGAACAGGTAATCAGATCGAAACTAGACTCGGCAAAGTCAATGGCAGCTATATCAGCGTTAATTAGGTCAATATTCTCGATATTTAATGCTTCTAGCTTTTTTTCGGCTCTGGCAATCATTTCTGGCGTGAAATCAACCCCGATGACACTTTTTACTTTTGGGGCGATTGCGACCGCAATAAATCCCGTTCCCGTTGCCACGTCTAGCACAGATTGGCTTTTTTGTAAATAGAGATAATTTACTAATTTAAGGGCGCGAGCTTCGGTAAAATCGTTATCGTAATCGTGACGACGGGCATAAAAATCAATCACTTGACGCTGATAATCGTTGCTCATCTTCTCTATTGCCCAATTATCGACAAAGACTGACCCAATTGACTTAAATTAAGAGCATGGCCGCCGGTAACTAGATAAACCGCGTCTGCTATTGTGCCAATTCTACGACAGAGATCGCCTAAACGATCACGAAACAGACGACCGAGGGGATAAGCGGGAACCACACCCCAACCGGTTTCTTCCGCCACCAGAATAACATCAACCGCCGCATTTTTGAGGGAATACAAGAATCGATCGCTGATTTCTAACCATTCAGCTGCCGACATTTCTAAACAATTGGCTACCCAAGTACCGAGGGAATCAATTAACAAACAGTGAGTAAATGGGCTATTATCAATAGTTTCGCTTAATTGTCGGGGAATTTCTCGGGTTTGCCATTGGGGGGAACGTCGCTGCCGGTGTCTTTCAATGCGATCGCACCATTCTTGATCTTTTTCATCCACCGAGGAGGTAGCGATATAAATAACGGGTTTTTGGCTGATTTTGGCTAAATATTCGGCCCATTCACTTTTCCCAGAACGGGCGGCCCCTGTAACTAGGATAATTTTTTCATCCACGATCGAGATTTTGGCAAATAACTAAAGTATATACAGGAGAAAACTGTCCTATTCTCGATCATCAAAACGGTGAATATCATCATCTCCTAAATATTCGCCATTTTGCACCTCGATCATCACCAAAGGAATAGAACCGGGGTTTTCCACCCGATGACGGGTATTCATGGGAACATAGGTAGATTCTTTTTGTTTGAGGAGAGTTTCTTTTTCATCACAAATTACCCGCGCTGTACCGGAGACGACAATCCAGTGTTCACTGCGATGGTAGTGCATTTGGGTACTCATGTGATGGCCGGGTTTAATGACAATGCGATTGATGCGATACCGCGGACCTTCCTCCAATACCGTCACCGTTCCCCAGGGGGGAGTTCGCGTCATTTCTAGGTCGTGGGGAGAAGGGGAGGGAGCATTAATTAAGTCATCCATGGCGGTGGTCTCCAAACTTGATCAACATTCTAGTGGACAATAATCAGTAATCAGTGAGCAGTAATCAGTGAACAGTGAACAGTAATCAGTTATCAGTGAACAGTGAAAAGACAGCAGTAAACTGCCATTTGATGATGATCACTTAATACACACTGCTCACTTAAAACTCAAAACTTAAAACTCAAAACTGATAACTGATCACTGATCACTGATTCAAGAGGGCAATTGTTTAAAATCAAAATTTGTGTCTTTACCCTTGACAGATGGCTCGGTTTGTGCTAGGCGATTAGCCATTTGTACCAGATCCACTCCGGTAGCTTGACGCAATTGTTCGGCAAAGGCAGTCATTTTCGGGACAAGATTACTATCACCCCCGTCCACTACCGTCACCGTTTGCACCTGCACTTCTGGGACACTAGCGACCATTAATTTAAGCAATAACTCCAATTTTTGGTATAAAAAGATGTTTTTAGCGTTATTTCCCGCTCCTTGCCAAGAAGCCGCTAATTTTTTGGTTCCTTCCGCTTGCGCTTTCCCCTGTTCGATAATTTTGGCCGCTTCCCCCCGGGCTTTGGCGATCGCTTGTTGACATTCCGCTGCCGCTGGGGCGATCACATCTGCTTGTAATTGCTGTTTCACCTGCTTAATTCGGGCAGTTTGTACCGCCACTTCGGCCTGTACTTTAGCTAAATCGGACATAACCACCGATTCTACCTCAGCAATCATGGCGCCGCGCTTAGTTTGAGTGTCGCGCACCCGTTTTTCTGCGTCAGCTTTGGCTATTTCTAAATCTTTTTGGATACGACGCAAAGCGGTTAGGCGTTGGTTTTCGGAAGCCTTGATAATCGATGTTTTTCGGGCTTTTGCTTCTGCTATCCGGGCATCTCTCTGTAATTCGGCTTTTTGCTTCCGTCCGATCGAATCGAGATAACGCACCTCATCGGAGATATTCTGGATCTGCAAACTATCCAAAACTAAACCCAATTTTTCCAGATCCTGTTCCGCTTCTTCCAAGAGACTTTTAGCGAAAGCGATCTGATCGGAGTTCGCTTGTTCTGGGGTTAAATTCGCCAAGACACCGCGCAAATTCCCCTCTAGGGTTTCTTTAGCCAATTGTTCAATTTCCTTGCGTTTCTTGCCCAATAAACGCTCGATCGCATTATGAATAATCGGTTCCTCCCCGGCAATTTTAATATTCGCCACCCCGGTGACGATCAAAGGCACACCGCCCTTAGAATAGGCATTAACCACCCTGAGATCGATGATCATGTTGGTCAGATCCATTCGATACACTTGTTCTAGCATCGGTAAACGAATACTGCTGCCCCCTTTTACCAAACGATAACCGATGGTTTTGCCCGTGGCCGTGGGACGACGACTACCGGCAAAAATTAAAACTTCACTCGGTTGACAGATGTGGTAATAGTTACGGATGACCAATAAACCCGCACCTGTCCCTAAACCGAAAACTCCCAGTAAAACAGCGATAATTTCCATAGATTTTATGTGGGTGAAATTTGTAATTATCTTTACTTTTAGCCGATCGACTCTCTGGCTGGTTGATTTTTTGGGGGTCATCGATATTAAACTAAAAAGTAAAGCTTAGATAGCCTATCTTTATCATGCCAGATCAGCCAATCTCGATCGCCCAATACTACCACGAGCGGACCAAATACGACCCCCAGACGATCGCCTCAAAAAGTAAAGGTCTTGATTGGAGTCAACAACCCCATCCCTTCAAAGAATACAAAATCGGTCAGACTTTCGATCTCAAACCCTACCTCTCCCGTCAAACGGTTCCCCAAAAAGGAGACTTTTGGCGACGTATATCGCGAATTTTGGGCTGTAGCTATGGGTTAACTGCCAAAATCGCCACTATGGGTAGTCCCTTGTACCTACGTTCTGCACCCTCTGCTGGTGGATTATACCCCGCCGAGGTCTATCTGATCTCCCGTGGCACGGAATTTTTACCCGCCGGTCTCTACAGTTATCAAGGTCAAAGTCACTCGCTGCTTTTATTCTGGGAAAGTGATGTCTGGACCAACCTACAATCTGCTTGTTTCTGGAATCCTGTTTTAGAAAATACCGATATCGCTTTAGTTACCAGTGCCATTTTTTATCGGTCTGCTTGGCGCTACGAGGATCGAGCTTATCGGCGTATTTTCCTCGATACAGGGCATTTATTGGGCAATATTGAGCTATCAGCCTCGATTAATGACTATCGCGCTCATTTAATCGGTGGTTTTAACGATAGTCAGATGAATGAATTACTTTATCTTGATTCCGAGAAAGAAAGTGTCATGACGGTGATTCCTTTGGCAGATCTGCTCAATATCCGGCAAAATCTCCCCCATAGTACCACGGCACTCCCTTCGGCAACCACGACTCTTTATCCCAAAATTCCCGAGGGAGAATTATTAAACTCCCTACACCGAGCCACTATCATAGCTACAGATGAGAAGATAGAAGCAACTGTTACCCCCTCTAATTGGGAAGATAAATATAATTTTCCTTTTTGTCTAAAAGTTTCCGTGACATCCCGTCCCGTCAATTGGGGGGAAGATTTAATCGATCTGGAAAGTACGATGCTTAAACGCAGATCTACCCGCGCTTATAGTGGTGCTAGTCTCAGTTTAGACGAATTGCGAGCGCTGCTGCATTTTACCTATCAACCCCAAGATTATGCCAGTCAAAATCTCGATCCCAATCCCGATTATTTTGCTCTGGATTTATTGGAAACTTTTATCGCTGTTTCGGCAGTAACTGGATTAGAGGAAGGCTGTTATTATTATGCTCCTAAAGCCCAAGAATTGCGGCAAATTCGCTTTAAAAATTTCCAGCAAGAGTTACATTATCTCTGTTTAGGTCAGGATTTGGGACGGGATGCGGCTGCTGTGGTTTTTCATACGGCGGATCTGTCAAAAGCAGTGGCTAAATATGGCGATCGAGTTTATCGTTATCTTCATGCAGATGCGGGCCATTTGGGACAGAGATTAAATTTAGCGGCTATTCATCTGGGGTTAGGGGTTAGTGGTATCGGTGGTTTTTTTGATGATCAAGTGAATGAAGTGTTAGGAATTCCCTCCGATGAAGCAGTTATCTATATCACTACTTTAGGCCGACCGAAAGTTTTTTAAGGTGAGTTTGAACCACTGAAGGGGTGACAAGGAAGTTGAGGTCATTGTACTCTGTACTTTGACCGGTTCACTTTCTCCCTTGGACGTATTTTGTTTAAAGGTTAATCCAACTACGGACCATCTGTCGGGGTTTTCCTGAATTTTTAAAAGCGGTTCTATTGTGGCATAAAAAGCGATTATTAATGTAAAATATATCACCTTTTTTCATTTTGAAGCGGACTGTATTTTCCAGTTCCGAAAAAAAGTCGTCGATGATGTCGAGTGTTTTTGTGATAGCTTCCGGTTGCGCTATTTCCAGTTTGGAGTAAGCGACTTCAATCCAGTACCGCATATAACGAAAAACCAGACCCTGAGAATCGGCTGAGAATAAGGGGAAATTATTATTTTGAATAGCTTCTTGAGAATTAATCTCTCCAGGTGTAATCACATCCCGCGCCAAAGGTTCGTAAAGATAGGGAACTAGGTCTGTATGGTGTTGCCAGAAATATTGATACAAATTGGCGGCGTTTACTACCAGGGAATCTCCTCCCTCATCCGCGGCAGCAAGACAGAGTAAGCCAACAATATCAGGGAAGTAGTTTTTGGCTGTACTATCGGTATGATAGCCAGTTTCTGCATTCGTCATCGAAACGGGTATAGCTTCTTTAGTGTAATCCATTCCTCGATCGATTACATCAAAAAAATAGCCATAGCGGTGGTTTAGCAGTCCAAAAACACGAGAAATAAAAGCATAAATTAATCGCATTTCCGTTTCTGTTAATTCCGGTTCTAATCGGAAAATAATTATTCCTGGTTCCTGGAGCAATTTCTCACGAAATGGTAGTAAAAAATCAAGATTTTTATTGACTGTTTCCTGTCCTATTTCGTTGGGTTTTTCAAGCCATTTGTGATTGCTTCTTTTTAGTAAATCTGAGACTAATGATTCTGGTAAATTAAAAAATAGTTGAGAAGGATCAGGCAATTTTTTCCAAGTCAGTAATGAAATATTAGGATCAGAAATTGGTATAATCATTTTTGAATTTTGAAAGCAACGTGAAGGGGAAGGTCAATAAGCGGAGTAAAAAATTCTGGGTCTAGTTCTAAATGTTCCTGATTAATTTTTAGTTCATAAACTTCTGGCATTTTTGTGAAGGCGGCTAAACGAAGAGATGTGAAGTAATCTTCCATAGTTTTATGAACACATTGCACGGCGACGGCTTTTCTATCTCTGCGCCAAATCTCCCCGGGGAATAATTGATTGCGCCCAGAAAAATAACCGGCTTTCGGTTTAAAATAAAACGGAAACTCATCTTTTTTCAGAAAAGGTAAAGAGGGATGGGGTACGGCGAACAGGAAATAGCCACCGAATTTCAAAAGTTGGTAGGCTTTTTGCATCGTGCTAATAGTTTCTGAAACATTTAAGTAGTTGAACAAAAACATAGCCAGAACTAAATCGTATTGTTCGGACTCAGTGACCGCAAAATCACGAATATCACCAGTTTCATAAGAAGCATTAGTAATCTGATACTCGTTTTTTTGAATCAAGGCCTGCTCGATCATTTGCGATGAAATATCAATCCCATGAACATATTGAGCGCCTCGGTTAATTAACTCTCTTCCTACATAACCTTCCCCACAGCCTAGATCTAATATATTCTTGTTGACAATCGGTTCACATAAATCAATGACAAACGGACGCGCGGAGTAATCAGAAAGCAAAATCGGTTCTACTCGTTTCCAGTCTGCTGCGCTTTCGTCGTAAAGTTTTTTGGTTTCTTGTGTTGCTTTCATACCTATCTAACGTGATAAAATTTGCACTAATTTTGTTTTAGTCTAGCACTGTGTAAGTAATTACCCATAAAACTTTTACCAGTTAATCCAAAATCAGCTATCGCCAGAAAAACCAGATCTTCTTCTCCTAAGTTCACAGATTGATGCACACACCAACGGGGAATAACAGCAAAAGTACCCGGTTCGACTTCGTTTTCGTATTGATCAACAATAACTTTTCCTTGACCCTGAAGAAATACAAATACGGTTTCATGTGCGTGTCTGTGCATTTCATTCGCCTTTCCTGGCTTGACTATAACTAGGCGTGGATCTAAAACTTCTAGATCAAATGGTAGGCGAAATACGTTAAAATCAATATTGAGTTTATCAACCTTATTGTTGTATAAGGCTTCTAAGTTGCTGGCGCTGATTGTTGAAATAAGCTCTTTACCTTCTTGCACATGAGTCAAGCTTTTTTGTTCATTGATTTTTTCGGTCAATGCTCCCAGTCGCACTGTTTGAAAATCATGGTAAAGTTGTGATGCAAGCCTTAATATTGTTTGAGAGCATTGGCATTCATTAGATGGATCTGCAAGCCAATTTAACAGGTTCAGAACTTCTTCTTTGTGCTTTTCCGTTTGCATCCCGTATAGCAAAAGTGAACTCAATCCGGGTAGTAGTTTTTCCACTGGAACAGTAGATAAGTCTTCCGTCAATCCAATACGCACGTCATTGATTTGATGCAATAAAAGTTCCTGTTCCTGATTAGACAGCTTTTTGCCTTTAATCATTTTAGTGAAAAGCGTAACAATCTTGAGTTGGTCTGATGATGTCAAAGATTTATCTAGTGCCAACGCACGTTCATACATATTGTCCCAGTAAGCAGCACGTAGATTTAAGGCTTTTAACATTCCTTTCCGTAATTCCAGAACAGCCTGTTCGCTTTCACTGGCTAATTCTTTAGCAATCTCAACTAAAGTTAAGCTGTGTTCATCCTCCACTTCTGTATGTAAAGGAAAAAATACATATTGCTGCAAGGATAATGATGTATGTTTTTTGATCGCTTCAATAATGTGTTTGTAGATAAATTTAACAACAGATTCAGTCCCTAAACCTATCGCTCCAATAGCTTGGAGTGAACTTCCATTCTGGAGCAGCGATAAGAATGATTCACGCCAGATTTCCACTTCAACACAAGGCGTTTGCGTGCTATCTACTCCCATCGCTTCTTGAAAACGCTTGAATAACTGTGGGTGCGGAATTTCCTGTACCCACTCGTCCTTAATACCTAATTTACGGATTGCTTCGAGATCTTCATGGTGTAGATGTCCGTTTTCTTCAGCTAAGTTCTTCAGCAGGTGATTTCGATGAGTGGGATTTTCTAGCTTTGATATTACTGCTGTTAAATAACGGGAAAACCAGTCACTATAAGCTCCGTATTGACTGGCAAAGTCTGTCAGAACTTCATCAATATGTTGAAATTCTCCTTTTTCTAAAGCCAGTAAATACGGATGATTAATCGCTCGATGGCTTAGTGCTTCCTCGATTAAATTTTCCATTTTTTCTCATCCCCCGATAGCCGCCCTCTTTTAAATACCATCACAAAATTGGCCAATTGTCAATAGCGTTTGAGATGCGCTCCCCCTGAAAACAGATCATTCTTGATTAAGATTCTCTGAGATTTTCTCTCTCTAATTCGATTAAATTATCGATTTTTTTTAGCTTGGCATCCCCGGCAAGATAACCGATCCCGCGATGTAAATGTAAGCGAAATTGTTGAGTTAGAGTTTCTTTATCGGTTCCTAATCCGTCTTGATGACAACGTTGTTTGAGGGCAATTAAGAAAATATCGGCCATTTCTCCACCGAATACTTTCCAGGATAATTCTACATTGCTATCGGCAGGAATGGGAACGGGAGAGGGGAGACTCGGTTCAGCAAGGGAACGACAAAAAGCCCAACGACAGAGGATATTCCATTGGTCAATTTTGGTGTAGCGTTTTAATTTTATTAGGCTATCTTTGGCGGTTTGAGATAGTCGAAAACGTTCGATCGGTGATTCCATAATCTATAATTTTCCCTCGATCTTACCGATGATAAAATAGTTAGTCATACTCAATACTGTTTAATAGGAGAGTGGGAAGTGGAGAGCTTTTTTTCAGTGATCGGTAAACAGTGAACTGATAACTGATAACTGATTCAATGTCTCAAGTTAATTGGGGGAGGATTTCGTGGGAATTTATCTCAGTCATAATCTTACCAAAAGTAGCGGTCAGGGTGAATAGTGGTTTGACGTTGTTGGGAATTGTATTCTAGCAGGTATTTTCGGGCGATTACTTCCTGTTCTTCTAATAAGAGTAGCTCATTTTGTCCAATTTCTGTATCGGTAGAAAGGAGGATGACTTGAGAGGAAGCGGCGGGAAAATAACGTTCAACTAAATTATGGCGATGGGAAGAATCTAAACGTCCGAGGGGTGTATCGATAGCGATGGGTAAATCTCGCCCGGAGACTCGCGCTAATCCCCACAAAAAAGCGATCGCTAATAGTTGTTTTTCTCCAGCAGAAAGACGGTGTTTAGGCACATTTTGTCCATCGGGACCAAAGAGAGATAGACCAAAAGTATCAGCATCGATCGCTATTTTCTGCACCAGATCGGACTTATGCAATAAATAACGAAAACATTCCGCCACTTCTCCCTCTAATCTATTTAACTTTTTTAAAGTTAAGCGCTCTTTAAACACTTTTAAAGTTTGCTGTGCTTTGACAATTGCATTGACGATATGTTCGTTACTTTGCGATTCTAAAGCTTTCTCACTATAGGCAAATAATTCTTTTTTAGTTTTCTCAATTTTCTTTTTGATTTCCTCATAATTTTTGTGGCTTTGCTCGTATTCCGCTTGAGCATTTAGATACTTTTTCTGAGCGGTTTTTAAGTTATTACTCAGGGTTTCGTATTCTTCGGGAGAGGCTGCTACTGCTAATTCTCGCTCTAAATTATCTAAGTCAACTTCCAGATTTCTTAATTGTTCCATCGCTTGATGAGCGAGGTTAATTTGTGCCGGTAGTTGATGGGTTAAGACTCGATTTAATAATTCGATCGCCTCCTCGTCTAAATCTAAGTAAGGAGTAATCAAAGAATCGCAATCCTCAGCTAAAAACTGATTTTCTTGCTGTAAAAATTCTCTAATATTATCTAATTGTTCTAAAGTTAAATTCAGTTGTTTTAAATAAGCAAGTAACTTTTTATCTCTGGATTCTAAAACCGATTGAGCGACTTGAGACGATTGAAATTTTAGCTCTTTTTCTCCCTGAATTTTAGCCGCTTCTAGGAGAGGAAAAATTAACTTTAATGGTAAAAATTCCCCCGCCAATTGACCTAAATATTCTCTCTGTTTATCTAACTTTTTATCTAAATCCTTTTTTCTGCTCTCTAATTGACTTCTTTCGGCGGCAATTTTTCCGCCATCAATGCGAAATTTATCCGAGACTGCATCAAAATCATTTCTAACCAAATCTAAATTTTTTTGTTGAGTTTCCATCTCTTGTCTAGCCAATTCTAAATCTTCTTGGTACTGAGCTAATTTTTTCTCAATAGCTTCAATAGTTGCCAGTTCATTTTCTGCTGCTAATAACCGGCGCTTGCGACCAGCTAAAATATCAAGATCAACTGCTAATCTTTCCGCTAATTCTAACCCTAATAAAGTCTGCATCGAATCCTTAACGCTGTCAGGAGGTACATCCTGTTCTGCCAATTCTTTTACCTGTTCCCCATCAAATAAAAACAGGTTAGAAATACCCAAAGGTAATAAAGTTTCAATATATTCATCCCAAGTATTAGCTAAGGCGGGATCGGGCCAATCTTCATCTAAAATACCGAGGGTATCCCTACCATCTTTGGGCTGTTTTGTCCAGTATCTAACGATACGATATTGTCGCCATTGTTCATTAACTAGATGTTCAAAAGCCAGTTCTATTCTAGCTTGATCGATGAGGGAAGCTTGATTATTAACTGCTTGACTGAGAAACTCGGCATAACTTAAATTATTGCGAGTAGAACACTTCGCCCGCGCACCGTACAAAGCCAAACGAATCGCATCCATTAAAGTAGTTTTGCCGCCGCCATTCATGCCTCCTAAAAGGATAATCGGACAGGGATTGTTATCTTTTTCGGGACGTAAATTAATCACTTGACGACCGGCGTAGGGACCGAAATTTTGCAAAACTAATTCAGTAAAAATCATTAACAGTCAGCCTTAGTTAAGTCGAAAGTTTTAGGGAATCTCCTGTAAAAATTATACCTGAAAAAGTGCCGCAGATATTTTTTTACACCCAAGAAAAAACCCCAGATTTTATACTATAGCATTGATCACCATCGCCTAGATATAATCAAGGTTTCCTGATCTTTACTTTCCAGTTTATTACTGGGCATTAGCCTATTTTTTGAAAAAATCGTTATGATCGGCGTGAAAGTGCCAACACAGGGGAGAAAATTGCTATGATCACGATCGGCGAATATTTATGCCAGCGTCTCCATAATTTAGGGATTAATCATGTTTTCGGGGTGCCGGGGGATTATGTCCTCGATTTGATGGATGTTTTGGTGGAAAGTCCGATCGAATTAGTTTGTACCTGTAATGAGCTTAACGCGGGTTATGCCGCCGATGCCTACGCGCGAGTCAAAGGGATGGGTGCTGTCTGTGTCACCTACGGTGTTGGGGGATTTAGCCTGGTTAATGCTGTGGTCGGTGCTTACGCTGAAAGAGTTCCCCTGGTGGTAATTAGTGGAGCTTCCGATCGCTCGATTCGCCGGGATAATTTATTATTACACCACACCACGGGCGATTATAATCTGCAATTGTCCATCATGGAAAAAGTCACGGTTGCCTCGGTTATTCTCACTAATTCTGCCCAAGCAGCCAGTCAAATCGATCAAACTTTAGCCGCTTGTTTGCATCACAAACGTCCCGTGTATATCGAAATTCCCCGGGATCTGGTCTATCGTCCCTGTATCCCCTCAGAAAAGCCAATTTATTTAACCGATAATCTCACGGATGCCGCCGCTTTACAAGAAGCCATTGAAGAAGCGGTTTTTTTATTAGAAAAAGCGGAAAAACCAATTATTTTAGCAGGGGTAGAATTCCATCGGTTTAAACTCCAGGATAAGTTGCTGAAACTTTTAGAGGTAACGGGTTATCCCTTAGCCACCACTATTTTAGGTAAGTCGTCAATTTCGGAAATGCAGCCGCAATTTATCGGCACTTATGTGGGGGCATTAAGTCGCGAATACGTTAATCAACGGGTGGAAAATGCCGATTGTGTCCTCTGTTTAGGGGCAATAATGTCCGACATGAATTTAGGCGGATTTACGGCTAATTTAAATCCCAATAATTTGATTAATGCCAATTCCGAGAAAGTAAAAATTAAACATCACTTCTATCAACCGGTATTCCTAGGGGATTTTATCGATGGTTTAATTGATAAGCTAAGTCACAAAGAAGCGGCTACACTAGAGATTAAACCCGCGGCCGAATTGAAGAATTTAGAATTCATCCCCGTGCCAGAGCAAAAATTAACTAATGCTCGTTTTTATGAGCGAATGAATCATTTTATCGCTCAAGAATCTTTTGTTATTTCCGATACGGGGGACTCAATTATTGCCACAATTGATTTATTAATGCCCCAAAAAACCGACTTTATCGGTCAAGCATTTTATCTCTCTATTGGTTATTCAATTCCCGCCTGTTTGGGAGTAGCTTTTGCCGCACCCAATACTCGTCCTATCGTCTTTGTGGGTGATGGTGCTTTTCAAATGACCGCCCAAGAACTTTCGACAATTATCCGTCACCATCTCAATCCAATTATCTTTTTAATTAATAACGACGGTTACACGATCGAGCGGGTAATTCAGGATAATATTTATAATGATCTACAACCGTGGAAATATCACCAATTACCAGCAGTATTTAACGGGGAAAGTTGGAGTTGTCAAGTCAGGACAGAAGGGGAATTAGAAAAGGCTTTATCGATTGCCCAAGGTAACATCGATCGCCTATCATTTATTGAAGTACATCTCGATCGTTTTGACTGTTCCCAAGGCTTAACTCGTTTAGGTCAAGCTTTACGTTCACCCCACGCTTAGACTGGTTATGCTATTAGGTTTTGACTGTGTGAAGCTGTCCTAAGACACCAGACTGAAACTCTTTTGGCTCCCAAGAGTCAACAATTAAGATACAATCGGTATCTTAATCAAAGTGTGATGGTGACAACCACAACTAAAAACCCTATGAATGCTTTATGGAAACAAATCACCCTATTGAACTTTTCGCCTGCTTCTTGGTCAAAATATAGCTATCTGCATCGTTTAGTCGGCCTTTTTAGTCAATGGCGACAGGGTAGCTGGTTTGTGCAGTGGACAGAACTGATGGGTGCGCTGTTAATCTCTCTCCTTATCGCCACTGCGCCGTTTTTCTCCACCAGTCAAATCGGTTTTTTATTGTTAGCAATAGCGGGTTATTGGCTACTCTTAACCCTTGTGGATGAAGGCAAAATCGGGGTGACACCGATTCACATTTTAGTACTTTTATATTGGGGAATTGCCACGGTTTCTACGGCTTTTTCTCCCGTTAAAACCGCAGCTTTGGAAGGATTAATTAAATTAACTCTCAATCTCATCTTTTTTGCCTTTACCGCCCGAATCATGCGATCACCACGCCTAACAAATTGGATTCTGACTACTTTAGTTTTAACCGCTTTAGCAGTCAGCGTTTACGGCATTCGTCAGCAAATTTTTGGTGCGGAACAGTTAGCAACTTGGAACGATCCCACTTCAGAATTAGCGGGGGATACTAGGGTTTATAGTTATCTCGGTAATCCTAATTTATTAGCTAGTTATTTATTCCCTGGTATTGCCTTTAGCGGTGCGGCATTATTTGTGTGGCAGGGATGGCTACCGAAAATTTTAGCGGCTTTATTAACTTTAGCCAATGCCGCTTGTTTATTTTTTACCGAGAGTCGTGGCGGTTGGATTGGTTTGATGGTCTTAGGAATCGTCTTCTTATTGCTATTATTTTATTGGTTCAAAAATTATCTACCGTTATTTTGGCAAACATGGCTTTTACCATTAATTTTAGGTGGTTTAGCGGTGGTGATTTTAGGGGCGATTTTATTGGTCGATCCCCTGCGAATTCGGGTGATGAGTATTTTCGCCGGACGGGAAGATAGTAGTAATAACTTTCGGATTAATGTTTGGGATGCAGTTATTCGCATGATTCAAACCTATCCACTTTTGGGCATCGGACCGGGTAATGATGCTTTTAAGAAAATTTACCCCCTATTCATGAAGCCAAAATACACGGCTTTAAGTGCCTATTCTGTGCTATTAGAAATCATGGTAGAAACGGGAATTATTGGTTTTACCTGTTTCCTCTGGTTATTAGTCACAACTATCGGCCAAGGCATCCATCAAATTAAACTTTTACGCGATAAAATGGATAGTCAAGGCTTTTGGTTAATCGGGGCAATTGCCGCTATGGCTGGAATTCTTGCCCACGGTTTTTTTGATACGGTTTGGTATCGTCCCCAGGTTAGTACCCTCTGGTGGTTAGTTTTGGGTTTAATTGCTAGTCGTTGTTATTCCCCCGCTAGAGGTTTTGATCCTGGCAATTCTCTCCTCTAGGGGGGCGAAATGGGGGAGCATTGAGGAGTTATTTCAAATTACGGATAGGACTGCTCTGAAGGGTATTTGAAGCTCGTGTAGGCGTAGGCGAGGGGGATTATTAAGAAAAATCACAAATCTTCCATCCTACCATTTCTCGGTGGGCAAAGCAAGAGACAATTAAATTGGATCGTTTCCCAGTTTGTTCTGCGCTTGGCGCGATTTCCTAACTGCAATAACGAGAGTAAATCCCTGTGGCCGTTATAGAGACGAGGGAGGAAAATAATGGATCGTTCTCTTAAGTGGGCCGTTGCGATTGTCATAACTCTAATCCTCGTGCTTTCCCCGGTCTTTTCCCAGGGCTTTGGGGCGACAGAGTGGAACCCGAAAGGAGGGAACGGTCAAGATACAATGCTAACCCTTACTCGCACTGACAACGGCAAATCCATCATCATGCAGGTCAACGACCTGCTGCTACTGTCCCTCGACGAGAATCCCACTACCGGCTTTCAGTGGGCGCTTGATGGCGGCGGGGGCGATTTAGTGGAGCTGCAGTCCTCTGAGTATGTACCTGCCGGGGAGTCGAAAGTCGGCGGGGGCGGTCGGAGAATCCTGACCTTTAAAGCGCAACGGGCTGGGATAGACCAACTAAGGCTTAAGCTCTGGCGAGAGTGGCAAGGAGAATCGTCAGTTGTCGAACGATTTACTGTCACGCTCCAAGTCCGAGAGTAAAGGCTTCTCGGACAGCCAGGGGCTAGTGAGTAACGACTTAGGAGGGAAAGAAAAATGAGTGAAACATTCGTAATAAATCGATGCTATCCAGAAGCACAAAAACTTTTACGAGAGATTGAACGATTGGTGTAAACAAAAGTCTGAAGATAAAGAAGGTAGATATTTTAAATGCGAGTAAATCCAGTCGGTTTTTAATGTCAAACTAAAATTATCTTTTATCCTTTGGAGAAAGTCAATATGTCTCAGTTATGGTCAGATAAAATTGTTTCTGCTATACAAGCAGGAAGGAGCATTTCCCATTCCTATAAACCAACTCAATCACGCATCAAGATACTCAGTAACGGTGCTGTTTACATCAAAGCTGATATGGATACGGATGCTGATGGTTCACCTCGCGCAAACCAGATTGATCCCAAATATGGTCAACTTCCCACATCTCTCCGCAAGAGCAATGGTTGGCGAGGAGATGCTGAGTATGTCAATGCAGAAACCATTCCCTATTATGTTTTACCCGGAAATTTTGCTTCAGTCTCCGGTGTAACTTGTAAACTAGGAGACTTAGCTCTTGTTCGTTGGCAAGGACATGAAATCTTGGCAATTTATGCTGATCAAGGACCTACCGATAAAATTGGCGAAGGCTCGATCAAACTGGTTGAAGCATTGGGAGAAAACCCTTGGAATGCTGGTAAAACTGAGATTATTAGTGGAATCGAATTTGGAGTTGAGTACCTGGTTTTTCCAAAATCAACTGCTACACGACCTATCCCATCCTCTTTTGATGAAATTCAATCTGTGGGTCTAGAAGTCTTTCGAGAATACTTTGGTGACGTAACCTACTCCATGACGCAGGAAGAAATGCAAGAAAAGGCCGGTGAAAATGATGTTGAGGTTTGGGAGATTATGAATGCGCCAAACTTTAAAACCTTGACTGATTTGAATTTACGTCCTTCAGTTGGTACAGGCTCACCGCCTATCACCACTATCCCTATAGATACAGTGATCAAAAGTCTGGTTGACTCTAGTTCTCAAAGACCTAAAGTTTTCCATGTTGGTTTTGGCAATAGTGGTTTATGGCTGATGGTTGAATATAACAACCAAAAAGGGTTTGTTAGAGCTTCTAAAAATTACATACTTCCGTGGTATCAAAATTGATTGATGTTCGAATTCAGAGAGGTAATTTCACAGAAAATTAATCTAGTCTATACAAGATCGGGTGATCGCTTTTCTTGGAAGGAGGAAAGGAATGATCATTGAAATCGAATTAGCAACGATAGACATACATTTCCGTTATCGAACTGCTTGATTAGTACAGAGCATAAAAGCAAGCTCTGATCGGGTGATAATTTTTAGAGATGTCCACTTTTGGTTCCACACTGTGAACAAAACATTGTTTTCTCCTGAGAGCAGATTTTCCGTGGACTCACTAAATACTTTTACTCAAGTCTTTAGTGAGCTAAAGCAATACTAGCAATTATATAGATCGGCTCTACCAATTTGGCAGAATTTAGAAATCCCCTGTAACTTACCGTTCATCGATAACTGAAATTTAAGCATAGATGCGATCCTCGATCGCCACCGATTGCAGAAGTCTTTCTACGATAGCTTTAGCTTGACGACCGTGACTAGGAATCAGACGATGGCAGAAGACGTAGGGAGTAATTAACTTAACATCATCGGGGATAGCATAATCGCGACCTTCGAGGAAAGCGTAAGCTTGAACTGCTTTTTGCAGAACCACACAACCCCGGGGACTGACTCCTAAACTAATATCTTCGTGGTCACGGGTAGCGCGGACTAAATCGACAATATATTGCTGTAAAGCAGGAGCTACCCGGACCAGACTGACTAATCTTTGCAATTCTCCCACCTGTTCTAGGGAAATACAAGCTTCTAGGGATTTAACCGTCTCTTGAGAATGCTGTCTTTGTAACATTTTTAATTCTTCTGTGGCGCTGGGATAACCCAAACTCAGGCAAACGGCAAAACGGTCCATTTGTGCTTCTGGAAGCGGAAAAGTGCCTTGATATTCGATTGGGTTTTGGGTGGCGATAACAAAGAAGGGTTGGGGGACCGGCCGCGCTTCTCCATCGACGGTAACTTGTTTTTCTTCCATGACTTCTAGAAGTGCCGATTGGGTGCGCGGGGTGGCCCGGTTGATTTCATCGGCCAACAGGACGTTAGCAAAAGCGGGGCCGGGGATAAATTCAAATTCGCGACTGTTGGGGTTCCAAATCGTGGTTCCCGTGATATCACTAGGGAGGAGGTCAGGGGTGCATTGTACCCGTTGGAAACGACCGTTAATTGAACGCGCTAAGGATTTAGCTAACAGGGTTTTGCCGACTCCGGGGACATCTTCGAGGAGAGCGTGACCACCACTGAGCAAAGCCACCAGCACAATGCGAATCGATTCGGTTTGGCCGACGATGCTCTGGCTCAAATTTTCCATCAAAATATCAATAGCGTCTCTCATAGTACAAATGGGGTATTTTGTCAAGAAGATTAATGTTAATTTTTTTGATCTTAACGATTCTTTTCCCAATTTGCCCACACTAGCGAGGAAAGTTGACAGACAATGGCGGTAATTTTTCTGCTAGGGAGCTAATCGGGGTTAGGGTGGCGAGCATAGAGAAAATTAGTTAAGAATTGTTGCCAGTGGGCGAAATCAAGATTTTCAGTCGGTTCAGTACGGTAAAATCGAGAAGAATTTCTCTTAATCAGTGAAGATGAAAGCTAGTTCGCTCGTTTTTAGTCTTGTTTTAGGAATCGCTGCCAGTACATTAACCAATAGTTTACCCGAAAATTTGACTTTCAATTCTCGGAAAATATTGGCTCAAGATCAGGCGCCTTCCTGTCCCCTTCCTCCAGATCTTGCCATCACTTTTCGCAATAGTGAATGTCAGGCAATTACCCTAGAAAAACCCCAGACTTTCTTCCGTTATTATAGTGACGAAAATTACAAAAAAGGTCGTTTTCTAACAACGGATCAATATACCACCAATGTGGAGGTGATCAGAAATTTAGCCCTCGATCAAAAGTGGAATCCCCCCAATCAAGCGACCAAAGTGGTATCGGTGACTTTACCGGCGGGAACAACGGTTTATCAAGGAATTGTCGCCCCCCAGAATCCGGCTGATTGTTATCCCGGTGGTGGTCAGCAAACTTTTATTAAAGACTCGCGAGATGCCAATATACAATGGGGAGAGGGGCGAGCAATAACGGTTACATCTTTTTCCTGTCGCTAGAATATTATGGAAACGAACATGAGGGAATTAGTTCAATCAATTGACCAAGCTATTACCGTGGCCGAACAGATGCGGAAAACAGAAATATCAACTCGGATTGAGGGTTTAATTTCTGTCCTGAAAACCATCAAAAGTCAGGCGTTAGCTGGTCAATTACCACCGTCTCAAGGCATTGTTACCCTAGGATTGGCGCGAGAAGTAGCTGATTGGATCGATTCCCTCGATTCTCCTTTATTGAAAGCCGTGGGTAAAGTGGAAAGAGAATACCAAAAATATTAGGAGTTGTCGGTTACAGAACTTAGAATTAACCGAGAGCGATCGCAGTCTATCTCGATCTGATTTTTTAATCGATCGAGAGAATTAAATTTCTGTTCTGGTCGCAGGAATTGCACTAAATCCATCGTTAAAATGCGATCATATACATGGCCCGACCAATCCAATAAATGGATTTCCACACTGATAGTTTTTCCCTCAATCGTGGGACGATAACCGATATTCATAACTGCCGGTAAGCGAGAACCATCAAGAGGCACCCAACCGCAATAAACCCCGAATCGCGGCAATAATTTATCGGGGGGAACCTCTAGATTAGCGGTATGAAAACCTAATGTTCTGCCCAGCTGTTGCCCGATGACCACGCGACCGGTTAAACTGTAGGGACGACCTAACATTTGCCCAGCTTGCTGAACGTTTCCTGCTGCCAAAGCTTGACGAATTAGGGAACTACTAATTCGACCCGTCCCACAGTTTTTTAAAGCAACAATCTCGACTTTAATATTAAATTGAGAGGCGATCTGTAATAAATCTTCGGCTGTACCTTGACGACGATAACCGAAGCGAAAATCTTGACCAACACTGATCGATTTAGCCTGTAATTTTTCTACTAAAATCTGTTTGATAAAAGCCAAGGGAGTCAGGGAAGCTAATTGAGCAGAAAAAGGCAGTAAAACTAATTGTTTAACGCCTAAATTCTCTAAAACCTCCACCTTTTCCCCTAGAGGAGTTAATAATTGCCATTTTTCTCGCGTAAAAAATTCCCGCGGGTGGGGAGTAAAACTAACAACGGTGGGATAAGCGGGTTCATCCTGAAAAATTGGCTGTAGGACGGTTTGATGACCTAGGTGCAAACCATCAAAGTTACCAAGAGCGATCGCACAAGGGGCTAAAATACGGGTATTAGGGGAATCTACAATCCACACGCTGGCTCTAAGAACAGATACAAGAGAATAGTTCAAGCGATTAATCTTGAGTGTAGCCTTTTGATTCTATATCAATCGGGGGATCAAGCCAAAAAAACGCCCCCAATTACTTGGAGGCTTTTTCAGAAAAAATAACTGTCATTAACCTTCTGCTAATTTCAGATCCCGCAGAGCGCTAATATCCACTTGAATCGATGGCCCCATGGAGGAAGAAACGTAAACTGTGCGCCAGTAACGACCTTTTGCCCCGGAAGGACGGTTTCTGTCCACCGTTTCCTGTAAAGCTTTCAAATTAACTAACAGATCCTCAGCACTAAAAGAAGCTTTACCAAATTGAACGTGAACGATCCCAGTGCGATCGGCCCGGAATTCTAATTTACCCGCTTTAAACTCAGCGATTGCCCCCGTTAAATCCGTGGTTACGGTTCCCCCTTTCGGTGAGGGCATTAAACCCCGTGGACCGAGTTGACGACCTAATTTAGCCACTTTCGGCATCATATCGGGGGTGGCGATTAACACCTCGAAATCCATCATCCCCTTGGCGATTTCTTCGATTAATTCTTCCGAACCAACGATATCGGCCCCGGCGTTGTTCGCTTCCTGTACCTTTTCCCCGCGAGTAATGACCGCTACTCGCACCGTGCGTCCGGTTCCTTTGGGTAAACTTACCGTTGTCCGCAGTTGTTGGTCGGTATATTTAGGATCGATACCTAAACGAATATGAGCTTCGGCGGTTTCGTCGAATTTCGCCGTCGCTAATTCCTTTAATAATGTCAGTGCCTCTAATGGCTCGTAGGCTTTATTTTCTACCTTAGCCTGGGCATCTCGCAAACGTCGTGAAACTTTTTTTACCATCTGATTTGTTGCTCCTTGGGTAATAACGAAGCTTAACTTCTCCCCGAAATAAGATTTAGTCTGAGATCTTGACACCCATATTTCTGGCCGTTCCCGCCACAATATTCATGGCCGCTTCGATGTCGTTAGCGTTAAGATCGGGCATTTTAGTTTGGGCGATTTCGCGTAATTGGTCGCGGGTAATGGTGGCGACAAATTTCTTGTTAGGTTCGTTGGAACCTCTTTCCACGCCGGCTGCTTTGCGGATGAGAACGGAAGCGGGGGGAGTTTTGAGAACAAAGGTAAAACTCCGATCCTCAAAAACGGAAATTTCCACAGGGATGATCATCCCGGCCTGATCGGCGGTTTTAGCGTTGTAATCTTTACAGAACGCCATAATATTCACCCCGTGTTGACCCAAAGCAGGACCGACCGGAGGAGCAGGGTTAGCCTTACCAGCAGGTAAAGCTAGTTTAATAATTGCGACGACTTTTTTAGCCATGATTTAGTTTTGTTTTTCGACTTGATTAAATTCCAATTCGACCGGGGTATCCCGACCAAAAATGGAGAGCAGGGCCTTGAGTTTGCCGCGCTCGGGACTAACTTCGATCACTTCCCCTTCAAAGTCCTTAAATGGACCAGATAGGACCAAGATTTGATCGCCAACTTCCATATTGATTTTGACGACGGGTTCTTGAATCTGAGCTTGTTTGAAGATGCGATCAACTTCTGACATACTCAAGGGTAGCGGGGTGACGTGACCGCGGCCGCGTCCGTAGTGGCGTTTTTGTTCGGCCCCGACAAAGTTGATCACGTGGGGGGTGTTTTTCACCACCTGCCAAGCGTCATCATCCATGATCATTCTGATCAGGACATAACCGGGGAAGACTTTTTCCTCGCCGTGCTGCCGTGAGCCATCCTTGCGGACTTTGACGGTGGCCGCTTGGGGAATCTGAACTTGCAGAATGCGATCGGCCACATCGAGGGTGTGGATGCGCTGTTCCAAATTAGCTTTGACCCGTTTCTCACAACCGGAAGCCACCTGCACGGCATACCAACGGGGTTTTTTCGGTAGGCCGCTAAGATTGAGTTCTTCGGGAAACTGCTCTTCTTCTAGATTCATGGGAACACCTTCCCCGCACCCCAGGCAAAGAATTTATCAATCAGATAGATGAGAGTGGCTACCAAAGTCACCATTAACATCACCGCCGCCGATTCGCTCAAAAGTTGCTGACGGGAAGGCCAGACGACTTTGGCGAGTTCTTCTTTGGTTTCATTGACGAATTCCTTGACCTGAAAGGAGCTTCCCTCTTTCTTGTCGCTCGCGTCTTTTTCTAGGGTTTCTTTTTTGGCCACGATCGCTACTCCTTAAAATGATACTCAAGCTATCCTTAACTTATCATTTTCACCGGACAACCCACACTAACCCCCAGACATTTAGATTATGTCCTTTGCAATTATCGGCTTGGTGATTACCAAACGCGCCCTGGAGGACTTGAACCCCCGACATCAGGTTTTGGAGACCTGCGTTCTACCAACTGAACTAAGAGCGCCCATTCGCTAAACTATTTGGCTTTTTTAAGGCCTTTATTTATTATAGCGTAGTTGTTGGCGATTAAGCAACTTTCTTGGTTAGGCTGTCGCCGGAAATTTTTTAGAGAGGGCGATCGAAACGTTCTTGGACCCTGGTGGCTTTGCCAACCCGATCGCGCAGATAGTAGAGTTTCGCCCGGCGTACTTTACCACGACGGATGATCTTGATATTGGCAACCCGGGGCGAGTGGAGCAGGAAAACTCTTTCTACTCCCACACCCTGGAAGACTTTGCGTACTGTAATCGTTTCGTTGATACCGCCATGGCGTTTGGCGATGACAATACCCTCGTAGGGCTGAATCCGCTCTTTATCTCCTTCAACGATTCGCACCCCTACCCGGATCGTGTCACCGACATGGATAATGGGCAGATCGCTCTTGAGATACTCGGCTTCGATTGATTTGATAATCTCTTCCGTTTTCATCGGCTTTCGTAAAACTGACAATTTACTATCATACCATATTTTTTTAAGTACAGCCTTTCTCGTCTAAATGAAATATGCTCTAAACGGGATTAGGGACTTGCGCTTTGATAATGTATCTTTTGGGCGAACGCAGTTCGCCCCTACATTGTGGACAAAATCCGTTACTGTAGAAGTGCCAGGAACCTGCGCCCTCCGATCGATCAAGTGTGCTGATCACCCTAAGTAGGGGGAAGTCCTTCGAGAGTCCCCGCAGCTAAGGGACTTACGCTTTGATAATATGCTATCTGGCTGGTCTGATTCTTCTACAGAGCGATTTTCAAAGCTGGGATATTATTCCCAAGCAAGTCCCCCACGTCCAGCTTATAGTAGTAGCCAACAACCCCGACGAGCAAGCCATTTGCGCCCAATACCTGCGCCATAATCGCGTCAGATACTTTGCTTTGATCTAAGATTGAGTCAGCAATATCTAATTTGGAGTCTCAGGCAATGGAACCGATTTCTCTAATTCTCGCTGCGTTGGCTGCTGGTGCGGTTGCTGCTGCTAAGGATACGGCAGGAACAGCCGTTAAGGATGCTTATGAGAGTTTAAAAGCGTTGATTAAGAAGAAATTTGCAGAAAAAGGGAAAACAGATGATAGTGATATCGTCGATAAACATGAGAAAAAACCAGATTCAGAGGGGGTAAAAACACTGCTCAAAGAAGAGTTACTTGAAGCAAAAATTGATAGAGATGCAGAGGTTATTAAGACAGCAGAAGCATTACTTAAGCAATTAAAACCTGAAGAATTTGCCGCAGGTAAGTATAATATTAATGTTGGTGGTGATATTAAAGGAATGGTGGGAGATGGCACTTTTAAGGGAATTGCAGGAGATATTAGTGGTGGAAATATTAGTCAGAAGATTAATTAGTTGAGGATTATTTAGGAGGGAAATTTATGTCAATTACTGTTGAGGTAGAACTTAAAGATTTTCTAATTCAAATCAATCAAAAGTTAGACAATCTTCAAAAAGATGTTACTGATATTAAGATTGAACTTAGTGAAGTTAAAGGTGAAATTAAGCGTCTGGAGGAAAAAATCGATGGTGTCGAGAAGCGTCTGGAGGAAAAAATTGATGGTGTCGAGAAGCGTCTGGAGGAAAAAATCGATGGTGTCGAGAAGCGTCTAGAGGGAAAAATTGATGGATTGGAAAAGCGCTTAGAGAATCAAGAGTTTGTCAGTCGAGGGATTTTAGTTGCTTTAATTGTAACGATTTTAGGCGGTTTGGCTAAATTGTTTGGTTTAGTAGGAAGTCCTTAAAGAGTGCTAATTCTAAAACTGCAATTTAAAGTTAACTTTAAAAGAATAATTTTGGGGTAGCAAAAATGACTGATAAAAGTTATTATTTAGAAATAGGGGGTGATGTTAAAGGTCTTATCGGTGATGGTGAATTTAAGGGAATTGCAGGTGATATTAGTGGCGGTGTAATCAATCAATATATTATCACCCAAAAGTCAGGAGTTGAGATTCAGGCTCAAACTTTAATTACGGGTTCACCTTATTTGGGTTTAAGGAAGTTTGAGGTAGATGACAAGGATAGGTTTTTTGGGCGAGATAATTGGATTATTGAGTTAACTGATTATTTAAAGCAAAAGAATGTTTTATTGCTTTTAGGTGCGTCAGGAAGCGGTAAATCTTCTCTCGTGCAAGCGGGTTTAATTCCTAAGTTAAAGGATAATTTGGGCGCAAATAAATTGGTTAATTTAACTTTTGTTCCTGATGTTAATCCCTTTGAGTCTTTTTATGGTTGTCTTTTGGCAAATAGATATAAACAATACCAAGCGAAATTAGCACAAGCTGTTAAAGAAGAGACTTTAATTAAGGTGGTTGAAGGATTAAAAAATAATTCTGATTTATGGTTTATTTTTATTGACCAATTTGAGGAATTATTTACTCGTACACCGAAGACGGAAAGAGATATTTTCATTAAAAGTTTGATTAAATTAATTGAAAATAATGATAGTTTAGTTAAAATTGTGATGACGATGAGGGCGGATTTTTTAGATAAATTAAGTCCTTATCCCAGTTTAGGAAAAATCCATGATCAGTATAGCAAGATGTTAACAGATATGGATGAAAGTCAGTTAAGATTAGCTATTGCTGAACCGGCGGCGAGAAATGGGGTAATCTTTGAAAAGGGATTAATTAATCAAATTATTGCCGATTTTTATGAACAGGCTGGCTCTTTACCTCTGTTACAATATACGTTAGATTTATTGTGGGAAAAAAATCATATTCAAAATCGGGTTTTAAATATTAAGATTTATCAAGAGATTGGTGGGGTAACGGGTGCGCTAGAAAAACAAGCGGATAAAATTTATAGTCAATTTAATGAACAGCAACGGAAAGCAGCAGAGGAAATTTTTCTAGAGTTAATTAGTTTAGAAGGGAAAGAAGCGGTTAGCAGAAGGGCGGATAAATCGAGTTTTGAACAGGAGGAAATGCAAAGAGAGGTTCTCTATCAATTAATAGATAATCGTCTTTTGGTGAGTAAGGGAGAAGACGGGAAAGCAACGGTTGAGGTGGCACATGAGGCGTTATTACGTTCTTGGCAAGTGTTACAGGATTTAATTCGAGAAAAAGAGGAGATAATTGTTCTGAGAAGTCGTTTATATGCTGATGCTAAACAGTGGGATGATTTACAGAAGCAAGATGCAGTAAAAGCGAGTAGTGAGCTTTGGGGAGGTTCTAAGTTAGCTAAAATTGTTGAGTTTCAAAAGAATAATTCTCTGCCTAATTTAGAGGCTGTGGCGATAGAGTTTATTAAGGCGAGTGTTACTCAAGCTGAACGTCAAAAAAATGAAAAAATTAGAACAGCGCGAAGGATTACGGCGGTTTCGTTGGTAGCGGTTATAATTAGTAGTAGTTTAGGTTGGATGGCTTGGCAAAAAACGCAACAAGCAGAACTCAATCTAGCACACTCTCGCGGCTTTTCTTCTGTGTCTCTGTTTAATGAACATAAGGAGTTGGAAGCTTTCGTCGAAGCGATTAAAGCGGGAAAAATTCTACAAAAGCAGCAGACGTACAACAAGGAGGTGACTAATGCCTTACAGGAACTTCTCAACCGCAAAAGTGAACGCAATCGCTTAGAGGGGCATGATAACTGGGTCAGAAGCGTTAATTTTAGTCCCGACGGCAAGACATTGGTGAGCGGTAGTTGGGACAAGACTATCAAACTCTGGAATGTAGAAACAGGCCAAGAAATCCGCACCCTCAAGGGGCATGATGAGCTTGTCAATAGCGTTAATTTTAGTCCCGACGGCAAGACATTGGTGAGCGGTAGTTGGGACAAGACTATCAAACTCTGGAATGTAGAAACAGGCCAAGAAATCCGCACCC
>NZ_JADBTX010000088.1:0-20274 GCF_020245945.1 Microcystis sp. M015S2 | reverse complement strand
TTAGGCGTTTTCGGTCAGCAAAAAAGGCTCAAACCATTACGGGACAAAGGGTTAACCTCGATTTATGATTTTCCTTGATATATCTGGGTTTCAGCGATTTTGGGCTTCTCGAAGTAAATCCCAAGCGGGGATTGGAGTTGAAGCTTTTCTCGATTTGTTTTTTGTCTAAGTCCCACTAGGTCTTTTTTGAGTTTTTGACAGTCGTGGGAATCCTGATCGTGAACAATAATAAATTTGGTATTGGGACTAGATTTATTGAAAGCTTTGAGTTTTATAGGAATAGATTTTGCTAGGTCTTGTTTGCCTTGATGACTAATACATATATAGCTGATTTCTGGGGGAATAAGTTTAGGCAAAAGTTCTTCTAACACATTTTTTATAGATGACTCTTCTAGCAAAAATACGATATCATAGTTCATTAGGGTTCTACTCCTTCAAACCAGCCTTGATTCCAAAGATAGCCGGGTAAATCGCCTGCCGCTACTAAGTTTTTGAGGATTTCGCTATCGTTAGCCCTATGGATTTGGGTGATACCTTGGGATTTAATTAGCCAGAAAATACTATCTAGTGGAACCGCATTGATAAAATCGGGGGAGTGGCTAGAAACAAATACCTGACCCCCCTGATCGCTATAGTGGGCGAATTCTTCGGCTAGTTCTTTTAATAAAGTAGGATAAAGTTGGTTTTCTGGTTCTTCGACACAGAGTAGGGGATGAGGATTGGGATCGAATAGTAATATTAAATAGGCGAACATTTTCATAGTCCCGTCAGAAACATAGCGATCAATAAAAGGGTCTTTAAAGGCCTGATCTTGAAAACGTAAAATCAAGCGACCGTCTTCGGTTTCTTTGGCTTCCACAGAGGAAATACCCGGAACTCTTTGTTTCATTTTTTCGAGAATTTGCTGAAAAATTGTGGGATATTGTTGATAAATATATTGAGCAACTGTAGCTATATTGTCGCCAGTAGGGGATAAGTGTTCAGCATAAGATATTTCTTTACTTCCTCTAGCTTCGCTAATATGAAAGTCAGAAACGTGCCAATTTTCAATCAGAGAACGAAAGGCTGTAGCGGCTTTAAAACGTTGAAATTGTCCTAATCCTTTGATTGCTAGTATATCGTTAGATTCTAGCTGTTGTTCTTCTCGATCGAGTTCTTTATCTGGTTTACTAAAATCTTCTTCGTTGGTGATAGCATATCCTTGACCAAGTTGAAAATCTAAAAAATGAAAAGGTTTACCGTGTTCACCCCGTTTATAGCGAAGTATTTCGCGTTTGATAACAGGGCGATTTTTGTTTTGTCCAATTATAAGTATATAAGTAACCAGACGTTCTGTATCTAAGATTTTCATGCGAAATTGCAGCTCGATTTCAATATTTTCCTGTTCTTGACCTCTAGTGATAATTTCTCTATAACCGCCGCGAATTTGTAAGGCTTGGCGAATGTTATTTTTGAGGGCATCTCGCAGAAAACCAAAAATATCAAATAGAGTAGATTTTCCCGTGCCGTTAGCTCCAATAATCACACAAAAAGGGGGAATATCTCTTATGTGTATGTTTTTAAACATACGATAGTTTTTTATTTTAATAGAAACAATTTTCATGATATAATCGAGCCGTTATAGTTTTTTTGATTATACGATTGATTAGGTGAAGATAATTGATCAATTAGCCAAAAAAGCCAGAGATTAGACTCTCTTGGACATTGGGGGATAAATCAGTTAGAAACTAGAGAGGCAAGCTCAACCGCCTGAAGAAGGGACAAGAAACCAGACTCAAGACAAGTTGCCAAAAATAGCGTAAATTGTCCATAAATTTGTTCAACGACTTAAATTAGTACAAATGTTTGACTGTATTATCATCGGTGCGGGACCAGCAGGAACGACGGCGGGTTATCATCTAGCTAAAAGGGGGCGATCGATCCTGATCCTCGATAAAGCGAAATTACCCCGTTATAAACCCTGTGGTGGTGGGGTATCCCCGGCAATTAAGCAGTGGTTTGATTTTGATTTTACCCCCGTGATCGAGAATACCGTCACGCAAGTGGAGTTTACTTGGAAACAGGGGGATGCCGCCACCACTAAGTTAAATATGCTAGAACCGATGTGGATGGTACAAAGGGATCGTTTCGATGATTTTTTAGGTCAACAGGCGATCGCAGTCGGGGCAACCATCCAAGATAACAGCGAAGTTACCCAGATCAAATTCCTTCAAGATCACTGGCAAGTTACCACATCCCAAGGAACATTTTCAGGTAAATATCTGATTGCTGCCGATGGTGTTAAGGGTAATACCAGTCGCTGGTTGGGATTACCGGCGAAAAACCAAACGATCGGGGCTACTCTCGAAATTACTAACGCAGAAGCGACTATTCCCCCCAAAAAAGCTTTTTTTGACTTTGGTTCCCTAAAAAATGGTTATATCTGGGCTTTTCCCAAGTCTAATGGTTACACAATTAGCGGTGCTTGTTTTAAGGGCAGCATCAAATCCGAGGAGCTAAAAAAACAACTGTTAAATTATGCCCATCAAAAAGGCTGGAATTTAGAGGATTATCGCTATAGTGAGTATGCTTTAGCCCTTTGGAACGGAAATCAACCGCTACACGCCCAAAATGCCCTAATTACAGGGGAAGCGGCGGGGATTCTCGATCCTCTCATCGGTGAGGGTATCCGTCCGGCAATTTTGACGGGAGTTAAGGCAGCCGAGGCGATTGATCGAGCTTTAGCCGGAGATAATCAGGCTTTAGCGGGCTATAGTCGGATAATTCGGGAAGAATGGGGGGAAGATATGGCTTTAGCGGCCAAATTAGCCGGTTTATTCTATCAATTTACCCAAATCGCCTACAATGTCGCCGTTAAACGGCCGATCGCCGGTCAACTGATGGGACGTATTCTCGTGGGAGATTTAAAATACCGGGATGTTACGGAGCAAGCGATGCAACAATTGAAAAAGCTTTTACTGCCCAGATTCGGTTGGTGATAACACCTCGCGCACCAGGGTGGGGGTGACTCGATCGCTAATGGTGACTTGGCCGATTGCCGTTGGTAAAATAAATCTAACCTTGCCATCTTTAACTTTTTTATCGGCAGTGAGAGCATTTACCATCTCATCGGCATTTAAAGGCGGAATATGGGTTTCTAAGGCGGCTTTTTCGATTAAATCGGTTTGACGTTGATTTTCCCCGGCGGTCCACATTCCCAGTTTAACAGCGATCGCTCCTGCCGCCACCATCCCCATGGCCACCGCTTCCCCGTGGTTAACGCTAGTGTATCCCGTTAAACTTTCAATGCCGTGGGCGATCGTGTGACCATAGTTTAAGATCGCCCGCAAACCTGCTTCTTTTTCGTCTGTGCATACCACATCTGCTTTAGCTTGGCAAGACTTTGTAATAATTATTTGCAATAGCTCGCCATCGATCTGAGAAAAACTGGCTAAATTGTCCGAGTCTTCTAACTGTTGAAATAACTCGGCATCCCAAATTACACCGTATTTAATCACTTCTGCCATTCCAGCCCGAAATTCTCGCACGGGTAGGCTTTTAAGCAAGCTAGGATCGATCAGAACTAATTTCGGTTGATAAAACGCCCCGATCAGATTTTTGCCCTGGGGATGATTAACACCAGTTTTACCCCCGATGGAAGCGTCCACCATGGCTAAGAGAGTGGTGGGAACCTGGACAAAATTAACGCCCCGTAACCATGTGGCTGCCGCAAATCCCGTCATATCACCGATTACACCACCACCGAGGGCAACCATAGTCGAGGAACGTTCCAGCCGGTGAGCGAGGGCGCTATCATAAACTTGGGCGATCGCATCGAGGGTTTTATAATTTTCGCCGGCGGGGATCAGATGAGTAAAAACGACAAATCCCGCTTTTTCTAGGGAATTAACGGCTATTTGCCCGTAATAGTCAAAAATTTCGGGATTAGAAACCAATAAAACCTTTTTACCTAAGCTTAAACGGCTCATTTCTGCACCGAGATTAGCTAAACTGCCCTTCTCGATCAGAATATTATAGGAGCGATCGGGTAAATTAACGGGAATACAAATAGCCATAGGGTGTGGGGTGTGGGGTGTGGGGTGATGTTTCAGTGATCAGTGATCAGTAAACAGTGATCAGTAAACAGTGAAAAGACAGTGGGAAACTGCCATTTAATGCTGCTCACTTAATACATACTGCTCACTGAAAACTTAAATCTGATAACTGATAACTGATAACTGATAACTGAGTCGGTTACTGGCGCAGCTTAGTCAGCTCCAAGAGTAGACGACAGGATAAAAAACAGATAAAGCTCTCTCCCAGAAAGAGACTTAATTGCCAAGCGTCAGCGATCAAGTCTGTGGATAATTGTAGGGGAACTAGGCCGCGGACTAGGGTAAAAGCTGCCACTGTACCATCTTTGAGATGGGGATTATCATCGTTACGGACGACATAACGATAGGTGACACCGAAGAGAAATCCGCTAATTATCGCCCCGGATATCTTGACAAAAGCGCTAATTATTGTGAGCGATTCCCCTAAAAATAGTCGATCAACAGTTAAAAATAGCAGATAGGGAACCACGAAAGCCAGAGCCGAGATACTCCCCACCTGTATGGATTCGATTCTTTCCTTGAGCGTAATTTGCACGATCGCCTCTCTAAAACGGAGTCACTGATGAAGTATTATAAATTGAGTAGTTATCTCGCAAGTAATTCGTTTAACAAAGGCAATTATGGATATTTTGACACTTGGTTGGGTTAGCATTCTCGCCCTGTTCACTTGGTCGATCGCCATGGTGGTTTGGGGTCGTAACGGTTTCTAGGTAATCTATAGATACCATGGAAACATCCTTGATTCTCAACACTCTCTTTCTTGTCGCCTTAATTCTTCTCGTTGTCGTTAGTGGTGGTATTCTCTACCTGACGACTACAGAATGGCGTGATCGCCGTCGTCAAGATCGCGATAAAAAATTAGGAAAATAATCCTGAACAGGTGTACTTAATTACGCCTGTTTTTCCTTTACTATGATTAAAATACTGCACTTATCGGATATTCACATGGGGAGCGGTTTTTCCCATGGACGTTTAAATCCAAAAACGGGGTTAAATACTCGTTTAGAGGATTTTATGGGCAGTTTAAGCCTCTGTATCGATCGGGCTATTGCTAACCCTGTGGATCTAGTGCTTTTTGGGGGAGATGCCTTTCCCGATGCCACTCCTCCTCCTTTTGTTCACGAAGCTTTTGCCAGTCAATTCCGTCGTCTTGCCGATGCTAATATCCCGACGGTGTTATTAGTGGGTAATCACGATCAACATTCTCAGGGTAATGGCGGTGTCAGTCTCTCCATCTATCGTACCCTAGCGGTGCCGGGGTTTATTGTTGGCGATCGCCTGACCACCCATCGCATCACCACCCGCAACGGCGATATCCAAGTAATTACTTTACCCTGGTTAACCCGCGCCACTCTCTTAACCCGTCCCGAAACCGAGGGTTTATCCTTGAGTGGGGTAAATGAATTATTAATTAACCGTTTGGAACCAGTTTTAGAAGGAGAAATCCGCCAATTAGATACAAGTTTACCAACAGTTTTATTAGCCCATTTAATGGCTGATCGAGCTAGTTTAGGAGCAGAAAGATTTTTAGCGGTTGGTAAAGGTTTTACCGTGCCTTTATCCCTGCTAAATCGTCCACAATTCGAGTACGTTGCCCTCGGTCATGTTCACAAACACCAGAATCTTAATCCTAGCAATGATCCGCCCATTGTCTATCCGGGGAGCATCGATCGAGTGGATTTTAGCGAGGAAAAAGAAGATAAGGGCTATGTTTTAATAGAAGTGGCTAAAGGAGAGGTTAAATGGGAATTTTGCCCTTTACCCGTGCGTCCTTTCCGTTCCATCGAAGTGGATGTTTCCGAGGCAGAAAACCCCCAAAAAGAATTGCTGAAAGCTCTGAAAAAATACGATATTCAGGAAGCAGTTATCCGCTTAGTTTATAAAATTCGCAGTGAGCAATTAGAACTAATCAACACCAATCAGCTTGATGAGGCGTTAAAACCTGCCCATAGCTATAGTATTCGGGCGGAGTTAATTAGTCAATTAACCCGTCCCCGTTTACCTGAATTAGGGGTGGGTAATCAATTAGATCCGATGGAGGCGTTAAAAGCTTATATCGATAATAAGACAGATTTGCGCGATATTGTCGATGATATGTTAGAGGCAGCCCAGCTTTTATTAAATCAACAGCCAGAAATTTGGCCGGAGCAAGAAAGCTCGATTTAGCTATCAGCTATCAGTTATCAGTTATCAGTTATCAGTAATCAGTTATCAGTAATCAGTTATCAGTAATCAGTTATCAGTTGTCGGTTATCAGTTCACTGTTCACTGTTTACTGATAACTGAAGCATCTTCCCTATCCCTGTTGAAACTAGCCATGAGTTTATGTCTTAATCCCGATTGTCTATATAACAATGATCCTACAGATAAATTCTGTCAAAAATGTCGCTTTCAATTATTAATAAAAGATCGTTATCGTGCTATAAAATTAATTGGTCAAGGAGGTTTCGGTAAAACTTTTCAAGCAATTGATGAGGATAAACCTTCTAAACCTTATTGTGTGATTAAACAATTTTTTCCTAGCGCTCAAGGCAGTAATGCTCTCAAGAAAGCGGCGGAATTATTTAAAGAAGAAGCGATTAGTTTAGATAATCTCGGTCAACACCCACAAATTCCCTCCCTCTATGCCTATTTTACCAGCAATGATGGGCGACAATATCTTGTGCAAGAATATATTGAGGGAGAAAATCTAGAACAAGAATTACAAAGCGAGGGAGTTTTTAATGAAGAAAAGATCAAACATCTTTTATTAGAAATTTTGCCAATTCTTGATTTTATCCACGCTAAAAGAGTCATTCATCGGGATATTAAACCAGCGAATATAATTAGGAGACGCAGCGATAATAAAATAATTTTAGTGGATTTCGGTGCCTCTAAATTTATAACCATTGCTAATCTTTCCCTGACAGGAACAGTGATCGGTTCGGCGGGATATATCGCTCCAGAACAAAGTAATGGCAAAGCGATTAATAGTAGTGATTTATATAGTTTGGGAGTCACTTGTATCTATTTATTAACGGGAATATCTCCCTTTGAATTATTCGATGTGAGTGAACATGAATGGGTATGGAGACAGCACCTGATTAATAATCCTGTTAGTGTTGAATTAGGTAAAATTTTAGATAAATTAATTGAATTTGGCACCAAAAAACGTTATCAATCAGCTGGGGAAGTCCTGCAAGAGTTAGCAGTAAAATTAGCTGCAGTGATTCCGCCAAAACCCCGATCACAGAATACAATTCAAGAAACGGTTTTGCCAGTTTTTCCAGCCGGCATCAGGGAGGAAATTAACCTCAAAAGTGCCAAGGCAATTAATTACACTAACCTACGGGATTTATTAGCGCAAGAAAAATGGCAGGAAGCCGATCAAGAAACAGCTAATTTATTATTAAAAGTTGCCGATCGAACTAAAGAAAAATATCTTAAGATAGAAGATATAGATAACTTTCCCTGTGAAGATTTAGCCACTATCAATCAACTCTGGTTACAATATAGTCAGGGAAAATTCGGTATATCTGTTCAGAAAAGAATTTATGAAAGTTTGGGAGGAAGCGGCAATTATGATCAACAAAAATGGAACGATTTTGGATCAAAAGTCGGTTGGCGAGTTAATAACAAGTGGTTATACTACGATCAAATTACTTTCTCTCTCAAAGCACCCTGGGGACATCTCCCCACCCTTGTCTGGGGTGTGGGTGGTGGCATAATTCTTTTTTCTCGTCTGGAAACCTGTGCCATTGACGTAGTTTCTAACAGGGGATAAATTGACTTAAAAACTTTTCTGGAGAATTAAACAATTTCTCCCTTCGCCAGTGCGGATATATTGTAAAGTATCAGTAAGAGAACGCATAAAAATTAATCCTCGATCGCTTTCCATTTCCAAAGGTGCGACGGGATGTTGTTGTAGAGAATCAAGTTTTTCTTGGAGATCAAAAGGTTGACCGTGATCCCATATTCTTATTTCTAGAGAATGGGACTGTAAAGTTAATTCTAGATCGATCGGTGTGGTCGGTGGTAAATGTTGGTGAGCGTAACGGACAGCATTAGTAAATCCTTCCGCTAAAGCCACCTTACACTGCCAAAGCGCCGAGTCAGGTAGAAAGGAACTGCCGTGAGATTCAAACCATTGTAGGACTGGGATTAAAGCTGCCAATTCCGTCCGGACTTGTAGATGGAATTGGAGGGGGAAAGAAGGGGAATTTAAGACGTCAGAAGGCACCACTGTTTTTTTGAAAGAGAATCAAAATTGTTTTAAAAATCAGTTGTAGATCGTAGCCTAAACTCCAATTTTCTTGATAGCGCAGATCTAGTTGAATTACCTCTTCAAAATTACTCACCCGAGAGCGACCATTCACCTGCCATTCTCCTGTCATACCGGGTTTTACATCTAAACGTTGCCATTGGGGAACATCGTAGCGTTCCACCTCATCGGGGGTGGGAGGACGAGTGCCAACAAGACTCATTTCACCGGTGATCACATTCCAAAACTGGGGCAATTCGTCCAAACTGGTGCGACGTAAAAATTTTCCTACCCGGGTAATCCGGGGATCATTTTTATTTTTAAAAAAAGCTCCCTCCGCTTGATTGGGGATTTTATCCTTGAGTGCTTCTGCATCCACACACATGGAACGAAACTTAAGAATTTTAAATTCCTTTCCCAACCAACCGCAGCGGGTTTGACTAAAAAAAATTGGACCCGGACTGTCTAACTTAATAGCGATAGCAATGGGGACAAAAATAACCCCCGTGATTAATAAACCCACGATCCCACCAACAATGTCAAGACCGCGCTTTAACCAACTGCGAATCGAAGGATGGGTTTCCGGTAGATGGTTTTCATTGGCAGTCAAGCTCTTTTCTTGGGCTGCTAGGGGGGAGGTTTGGAAAGTGAATAATTGATCTAGTCCCGTAATCGATAAAACCCCCATCACTGGGGGATGGACGTTAGCCAGCACTAACTCGATATTTTCTGCCTTGGCCGCTTTGAGATTATGGACTAAAGCACCCACGCCACTACTATCCATAAATTGAGTGGCATTTAGATCAAGAATGACTTTTTCGGGAGTGGGTGTTTGGGCGATGAGATGGTGAAACAGTTCCTTGAACTGTACTGCTTCCAAGACAGTCAAGCGATCGGGCATCCGCAAAACTGGATACTCCATCGGAATGATCAGAAAACGTGTTTCAGGAATTTGGGAAGTCATCGACACAAAGAGGTGGTTTGATAGATGAACAAGGCCTGATGACCTACCTAATGTTTACTACACTTTTCCCCAAATACCAATGGGTAATGTCACAGATTACCTGTAATTATCGGCTAACGAATCTCACCTAGGGGCGGACGGCCTTGGGTTTGGGCTTTCGCTTTGGCTGCACTCTTTCTCAGGGCATCTAAACGGGTCTCATAACGCTTACGCAGACGACGGTTGGGCGTTTGTTCAATTAGGGTTTTAAAGGCACTGCCTAGGCTCTTGTAGGCGTTGGGGAGAGAATAACCGAAACGGGTGGCTAGGGCGATCGCTTTTTCATCGGCTTCGATCGCTTCTTTGAGAATTTTATCGCCATTATTTTTGCGCCAGAGACGATAACCAGAAATCCCACATAATCCCATAGCCAAAAGCAATAATAACCCGTCCTGTACCCATAATTCCCCCACCGCACCACCTAGACCGATAGCGAGGGCGGCCATTTCCCAGCCTTCCCTCGGAATACTATCATTTTGAATCCTGGCGACTTCATGCCAAAAGAGCAAATTACGCTGATCAATGGCTAAATTTTCCCATTTGGCTAAATCTATCTGAATTTCTACCTCATCTCTGCCAATTTCTTCACAACGGATCAGGGGGGGGTTAACCTCTGTGGAACCTTCTACCGTTACCCAACTTTGTAATTCTGGCGGTAGTAGGGTTTTTAGGCGCCGAAGTTCGCTCATTTCGGCTCGTGCAGAGGAGGCCGCATAAGATGTCATAGATTTTTTACCTATTCTCTACCAATGACGATGATTTCTATTTTCGATCATAGCGGTCTTTTTTGTGATCTTGGCAGCTTTTGGCAGTAGAGAGCATTTTCAGTTGTCGGTAATCAGTGAGGGGAGTGGGGAGACCACTTCGTGCGCGTTGCGGGGGGAAATGGGGAAATGGGGAAGTGGGGAGTGGGGAGAAATAATCCATAACTGGGTTTTTAAGGTTCGATTGGGAGTCAATCATACTAAGTAGGTGGGTGTTAAAAATTGTCAGATACCCCCCTTATTAAGGGGGGATTAAGGGGGGATCAAAGACAAAATCTATCTTCTATTTACTTATTAAATAGACCTTAACTTTTGCCGACTAATGCTCAAATATATCTTTGTATTGCTGTAAATCTAAAGCGGTGAAGATGGGGATACAACTAAAGCATTTTTGGGCTAATTCCCATCTTTCTTCTCTTTGCAGCATCACAATTAGTTTATCTCGCACTGACAATAAATAGCGCACATCGTTAGCAGCATAACTCAGTTGTTGTGGGGTAAGATTAGCGGCATTTCCCCAATCAGAACTCTGAGCGGTTTTGTCTAATTCTATGCCTTCTAATTCCTGCACGAGACTTTTTAAACCGTGACTGCTGGTATAAGTCCGAGCCAGTTTACTGGCGATTTTGGTACAGAAAATCGGTTGAGTGGCAATGGCAAAAGTTTGGGACAATTGAGCCACATCAAAACGGGCGAAATGAAAGACTTTTTCTATCTGCTCATCCTCCATGACCTTTTTCAGATTAGGAGCCTCTGTTTGCCCCCTAAAAACCCGAATAGCGGTGACAAAACCACTGGGATCACAGAGTTGAATTAAACACAGTCGATCGCGCCCCGGTATTAATCCCATAGTTTCTGTATCTACAGCAATCGAATTAACCCCTAGATAACGGGATAATAGGTCATCGCTTAAATCTTGATCGCACACTTGAAAATTGTCTAAGTTCATATAGTTAGGAGTTAAGAGTTCAGGAAGTGGGGAAGTGGGGAAGTGGGGAAGTGGGGAAGTGGGATAAAAAAAGCCGAGAGATGATAGTTAAATTTAAATATCATCATGGTCATTTTGTCAACGCTTTTTAACAAAAAGTTGTGTAAAATAATATTCACCAGCATTATTTTTAGCGATACCGATACCGGTGAGATGATAATCACCAACCATATTTTTTTGATGACCGGGGCTATTAATCCAACCCTTGACGGCAACGCTAACGGGGTCAGGATATCCCTTCATAAAAGCCAAATTTTCGCCCATTTTTTCTAAAGGAATCTTCCTTTGTACTGCCTTGACTCTTCCCTCAAAACCATCATGACTAAAAGGAGCCTGTTTATTGGCCATTTTTTGACTAAATAAGCGAGCTTCATGACTAATACGAGCATCGAGACGTAGGGGCGGTAAATTTTGAGAAATTCGGTAGCGATTAACTTGATAATTAGTGTTCTCTTCGAGGGTAATAAAAAAAGATTGATTCCCGATAAAATCATAGCCAAGGGTATTAGTAGCAACGGGAGCGGATTGACGTTTTAAAAATATTTGAGTAAAGTACAATTTTCCTTGATTATCCGTCGCTACTCCAATCCCGGTACTATCAAAATCTCCCTCCATATTTTCCCGATGACCTTGACTTTTAATCCAACCATCCACAGCAATCATTACTGGGTCATCATAACCTTGATTAACTGCCAGATTTTCCCCCACCGCTTCATAGGGAACTGAAACGCCAATAGTTTGCGCTCTTTTGTCAAAATCTTGGTGACTAAAAGGAACTAAACCCGCGGCCATACGTTGGCTATGTAATCTTGCTTGTTGCGAAATTGCCCGATTTAACAGTAGGGGAGATAAATTGCGAGATTGACGATAGCGATTGACCTGTTGATAGATTTTATTCTCTAAAATAAGTAAAGTTGCCGCATCTAAAGGAGAGGGAGAAGGAGAGGGAGAGAAAGATGGTACAAGTTCCGTAAAAGAGCTATAGTTTAAGGCACTACAGGCCATTAAACTTGTCGATATAAGCATCAAAATTCCTAACTGATAATGTTTCTTAAAAGAACTTTTCATATTAATCTAGTCTAGAAGGGGAAATAGGTCAAAACGAATATCAAATTTAGATGCACAATAGCTTATACCTCTTATTTATCAGTTATCAGTAAACAGTTATCAGTTATCAGTGAGGGGATGGGGAGTGGGTAGCATTTTCATTGCTCAGTAAATAGTAATCGGTCAAGAGTGAAAGAACAGCAAGAAACCGCTATTTAATAAGTAGGTGGGTGTTAAAAATTGTCAGCACCCCCCTTATTAAGGGGGGATTAAGGGGGGATCACTTAATACTCAAATCTGATAACTGCTCACTGAAAAGGCTAAAGGTTAACCATTCATCGATAAATATTTAGCCACCGATTGCACATCTTTATCACCCCGTCCAGAGAAATTAATAACAATGCGAGGACTACCGGTTACTTGCGGGCAAAGAGTTTCTAAATAGGCTAAAGCGTGGGCAGTTTCTAGAGCCGGAATAATCCCTTCTAAACGGGAAACTCTTTGAAAAGCTTCTAATGCTTCCTGGTCAGTGACACTGTAATATTCGGCGCGACCACTATCTTTTAAAAAGCTATGTTCTGGCCCGACTCCGGGATAATCTAAACCGGCACTAATTGAGTGGGCCTCGATAACTTGACCTTCGTTATCTTGTAATAAATAACTCATTGCTCCATGTAGAACCCCCGGTTGACCTTGGGTAAGGGTGGCTGCGTGTTTTCCGGAAGCGATACTTTCCCCGGCAGCCTCAACACCAATTAAACGCACGGCAGCTTCTTTAACAAACTCATGAAATAAACCCATAGCATTAGAACCACCCCCCACACAAGCGAGGAGAATATCTGGTAAACCGCCCCATTTTTCCAGACTTTGCTGACGAGTTTCTTGACCAATAACCGCGTGAAAATCGCGCACCATCATCGGATAGGGATGGGGACCGGCCACAGAACCAAGAATGTAGTGAGTGGTTTCGACATTAGTTACCCAGTCGCGAATCGCTTCCGAGGTGGCATCTTTCAGGGTTCCTGTCCCGGCGGCCACGGGTTGCACCGTCGCCCCAAGCAGTCTCATGCGGAAAACATTGAGTTCTTGGCGTTCCATGTCGTGAATTCCCATATAAATCACGCATTCTAGACCAAAACGAGCGCAAACCGTAGCGGTGGCCACGCCGTGCTGTCCTGCCCCGGTTTCGGCGATAATTCGCTTTTTACCCATGCGTTTGGCTAATAAAACCTGACCAAGGGCGTTATTAATCTTGTGGGCCCCGGTATGGTTTAAATCTTCCCGTTTTAGGTAAATTTGCGCCCCAGTACCGTCAGCTTTGGCATAATGGGCGGTGAGACGTTCGGCAAAATATAAGGGACTAGGTCTACCGACGTAATCCTTGAGCAGTTGATTTAATTCTTCTTGAAAATCGGGGTCGTCTTTATACTGATTATAGGCCGTTTCTAGTTCACTTAAGGCTGGCATCAGGGTTTCCGGGACGTATTTGCCCCCGTAGCGTCCAAAACGCCCAAAAGCATCGGGATACTGGCTTGCTGTGCTGGCTGAGGCGGCATAAATCGGCGTGATAGTCATGTAAATCTTCGATGAGAGACTATGTCCATTATAAATCTAAGGGTTTAGTCTCTGGGTTAACCTGAGTTCGATGGCAAATCAAAGGGTGAGCATTGCCCACCCTGTTACTGATTTTACAGCCAAATACTCACATCAACTTTTAACACCTGTCCTAATAGTAATAACCACTTTAATTGAGTCATCGGCCAGGGACAGAAAGCAGCTATTGAATTGGACTGCAAAGAATTAGGAACTAGACGATCATGGAAGTAATAATAGTATAATTCCTGAGAGCGATCGAGGGATAATCCTAGCTTTAATTGTTGGCTAACTTCAATTAAACGGGTGATTAACCTGGTATCCTCCTCCGCCGTTAAAGGATCGCCATCGTGTAATAATTTCCCAAGAGATTGCCAGAGCAGACTTTCTAAGGTTTGACGCGCTTCGGGAATGTTTAATTGACAGTGTAAATGATTGGCTTCCTTAGCAATAGCCAATAATTGATCGAGATTATTTTCCGTCGCTTGCCGCTGCTCAAAATCTTTTTCTAGGGCATTAATCACCTGTAAACAACGGTGAGAAATGGCAATATCGGCCGCTACCTGTAACTCTTGAGGTACGGGCAGCTCATCCCGTTGGAAAGCCGCTAAAATGCCGTAATTATCCCGATAAACTTGGGTGTATAATTGATCGAGACGTTTTTTAGTTTCGGCTGTCACCTTCTGCATGATTCGGTGTCTTTCATCGGCAAAAAGATGGGGTAAAGCAAAAAAGTTTTCTCCCAATCCGCGCCCCATTTCTACGATCATGGTTGAGACACTGGCCTGTTGTAAAGATTGAAAGAGATGCTCCTTAAGATTGGTATAGATTAACCGACTGTTAAACGGTTGAATGCAGCAGTAAAAATCCCAACCTCCTAAATGTAGAACAGCAAAAACAAAATGTTCACTTTCTTGGGTAATTTCCGAGGTTAATTCCACCTGTCCCACTGCTAAAGTTAAAGACCCGATCGCTTGTTTTTGATAATCTAATTGACGGGTATTGTAACAATAAATCCGATGATGACTGGGATAATTGGTAAATAGGGAACTAATAGCGTAATGGGCCGCCACCCGTTCCAAATCGACCCGCGCAGAAGTGACCAATTGTCGATAGACATCGGCCCCATCTTGATATAACTTAACGTTACTGGGGGCCAAAGCTAGACGACTGAGGAAATTCATTTCTAATTGAATTCCGGCCACTTCTCCGGCTAATTCCAGGGCCCGGCCAGCATATCTCAAAATTTGCGTGCCTTCAGGTCGAGAAATTTCCTCAAAAAACCAGCCACAACTGGTAAACATTAATAAAGCTTGTCTTTGCATTTCTAATAAACGCAAAGCATCGATTTTCTCGCTTTTACTCAGGTTGCGACTTTGATGCAGGGCGAGGAAATGTTCGATCGCGTCTGGGGATCGATCTAAAATAACTGCAATGTAGTCATCCCTTGTCTGCCAAGGATCGCGGAAAAATTCCTGTCCCTGAATCTCATAGACCTTAATTAACTCATCTCTGAGCCAATTTAGGGACTCGCGCAGGGGTTTACGCCATTTTTGCTGGTAATTTCCCCCTCCCCCGCAACCACAGTCATCCTGCCAACGATTTACGCCATGGACACAACTCCACGCGGTTACGGGTTTTAATTCCACTTCCCAAGTTGGGGGGCAAATACTGAGATAATGGGCGAAATTGGTGACTGTCCAGCCGTTTTTAGGGAAAGATTCCGTAAAAGCATAGCTAAGACACTTTTGTGTCCCCTGTTTGTGGTGGCCGAAGGTTTCCCCATCGGTAGCGACGCTGATTAACTGGGAGGGACGATGATCCCCTTTAATTGCCTGTCCCAGACGACCGACGAGAAAATCACTGCTGGCTAGGACATCATTAAAGCCCATATCGCGAGAAATTGGACCATCGTAGAAGAAAATATCCAGATAACGACCATCGGGGATGTAACAGCGATAGGGACGGGTGGGATCGATTTGACCTCCGGCCACCGCGTGCCATTGGGGATGGGGATCATGGTCGCTAGGGAAAGGACGACAGCGCAGGGCCTGGGAAGGGGCTAAAATGGTGAATTTAATCCCCTCATCGATTAAAGCTGTCACTGTGGCTAAATCAATGGCTGTTTCCGCTAACCACATTCCTTCGGGATCGCGGCCGAAACGGTGCTGAAAATCGGCTTTTCCCCAGCGAATTTGGGTGTATTTGTCCTGTTTGTTGGCTAGGGGCAGAATGATATGATTATAGACCTGGGCGATGGCGTTACCATGACCGTTTAAGCGTTGACAACTTTTTTGATCCGCTGTCAGGATGCGTTGGTAAACTTCGGGATCATGGGATTGCATCCATGACATTAGGGTAGCCCCGATGTTAAAGCTGAGATATTCGTAGTTATTGACTATTTTGATCACTTCCCCCCGGTCATTGTAAATGCGCGCAAAAGCATTGGCACGATAACACTCGTGATGGATGCGTTCATTCCAATTGTGGAAGGGATGGGCGCTCGGTTGCCGTTCAATTCTGTCTAGATAGGGATTTTCTCGCGGTGGTTGGTAAAAATGTCCGTGAACCGTGATATAAACTCCGTGAGCGGTTTTCAGGGGATCGACCCCCGTATCGGTATAGGAATAAAAGGTTGTAGAAGGATGTTCAACAAGATAAGTCATGGAAATGCCTAGAAAATCGTTTTTTTTTGAGCGAAAATAGCTGTAGAATGTAGCGACCTGATGTTTAAAAAGACTGAAAACCTGGCCGTTTTTCACGGCCTTGGGGTCACAATATCACATTTTATTTTCCTAGCAAAGCTAGGGTTAACAATTCGCAACTTCTCGATACACAGCCCTAAGTAATACTAAATCTTGTTACAAAATCTAGCTTTTTCGGGTAATCTGTTGACTATCTGGCTTACTGACCATCCTTTGCCATCAGCGTTCTACCCTAAGAGAGATGCGATCACTACTCCCCCTGACCAAAAAGCGATCGCAATTACCCAAAAATTGCTCATTCCCAAAATGATCGACCCCCGCATTCCTATCCCAAGCAATGACAATTTTAAAGTTTAATCAACAAGATGACGGCGATTACATTGAGCCTAGTCATAATGAAATTTACAACTGATAATAATTTCTGTTTCTGTAATTTTATATACTAAGCGATGTTCATCATTAATGCGTCTTGACCAATAACCCTTGAGTTGATATTTTAACGGTTCGGGTTTACCGATTCCAGAGAAAGGATGGCACAATATATCATCAATTAAATCAACGATTTTTTTATAGAGTTTTTTGTTTTCTATCGACAATTCATTGAATTCTTTAAAAGCTTTCGGATCAAATACTATATTTTTCACTCCATTCTTTTGTGGTAATTGTCACTAAGTTTTCTTGATTTTCTATTCTGTCAATAGCTTCGGATAATTCACGCTGATTAGCTTCTGTTGAAAGAAGATATTCAGTTGTATCGGGTTCAGGATCAGATACTAAAATAATAATATCCACAGCTGTTCCTTCTTCTAGTTCCGCAGAATAAAGCTCTATTTTTCCTTCTCTGCCAACAATTCCTTTCTGTTTAATCGCTCTAATCATGATTTTTTCTCTTAAGATGTCAAACAATTATGGCTATTATATCAAAATCAGCATGAGTTAGAACTGATGAAGAAAAGCGATCGCCATTCCCCAAAAATTGCTCCTTCCCAAAGCGATCGCCCTTGGCGTTCCTATGCCAAGCAATGACAATTTTAAAGTTTAATCAACAAGATGACGGCGATCGCACTACAAGATCGGCATCTGTGATTGATGTACGGCGAAACTCATTTAATTCTTGTTGAGATAGGGGGAGACAGTCCGAATCTGCTTCGGCTGCTTTGTCAATTTCTTCCTCAGTCATTGCTGCAACTTTTTCCCAATCTGTCTTACCATGACTAACATTTTCGGGATCAAGTCTGACTCTGGTAATATTGTCGTCGTTCATTTTTATTGGCTCTCCTTGCTGAAATAATACGATATCTGCCGTTTCTTTTGGTATAGACAACAAATAAAACTACTTGATTAACTATACCGATTACTTGAATTCTAGTTTCATTATAATCACGTTTATCTTCTCTTTCCAGACAGTTGGGATCTAGAAAAATGTTTTTTGCATCTTCAAAATCAATTTTATGCTTGAGCAAGTTGGCAGCAGCTTTATTATTGTCCCATTCTATCTCCATTTTATCGAGATTTTGTATCTAGTTCATAATATTTTGGATTATAAGTAGGTAGGCGTTAAAAATTATCAGATGCCCCCCTTATCAAGGGGGGATTAAGGGGGGATCGAACCTAAAATCCATTTTTAATTTAATTATAACCAGCTACTTACATGATCGCCCTTTCCCATCATCAAAAAGCGATCGCCAACTCCGAAACCTTGCTAACATAATAAAAAATCATATTCAATAAACCTCATCGTGAGTTCCAATATCAATTAGGTTGATCTCTTCTTCTTGGGTTTCAGGGTTTGATTCAAAATTGAAAATAATTCGACAATCATATTCAACAGAAAAAGCCCAAACACCTGACAATTTCCCCTTTAGTTTATGGGTGCGTAATATTGGATTATAGGGATCGTCAGCGAGTAGTCTCAATTTGGCTTCTATTTTTGATTTTAAGTCGGGTTGTGGTTTAATCCTTGTTTTGAAAGCGCATTTAAATGATTGGCTAAAAACCAAGTTAATCATTGTTTAGTTTGGCAATAATGGAATCAACATCTCCTCGAAAAACATTACCATTTTGATAGTCTTGTCGAGCTTGAGAAATATTTTGAGCAATTTGTTCTCGTCTTTTTTCGATTTGCCGATGTTTAACAATATTGATCAAGTCATCTTGTTCATCAAAAGAGAGATAGTCAATCATTTCTAAGATTTGACTAAATTGCATTGTTGGCGGCATTGTTACTTTCCCCTTTTTCAATACAGACTTTTATTTTACTCTGCTTGGGCAATAATGACATCCGCGATCGCGGATCGATGACAACTTTCCAACTCACAAAGAGAGATCGCCTCTCCTTATCCCCAAACAGCGATCGCCCTTGGCGTTCCTATCCCAAGCAATGACAATTTCAGAGTTTAATCAAGAAGATAACAGCGATCGCACTACAAGATCGGCAATCATAGTTCAATTCCATTGATCCAAATTTCATACTCGCTTATATCAACTTCATCATTCCAAACGATTCCGCTACCTGATGGATCAAGTTGAAAGTTTTTAAAGAAAGCATAGTTTTTAAGGGAAGAAAACATCGTTTTTTCTAGTAGATTTTCACAGTTATATTTTCTAGCTTGATGATTAGAAAAATGCACCAATAGAGTATAATTTTCAATGATTTTGGCTGATGTTATTTTGGGATAAAGCATTGTTTTATTTCAAAGGTGGTAATTTATTAAATTCTTGAGTGTTCCACATTTTCAATAATTCTGATTGATAGATTGTTGCCCATTCTACAACCATTTTTGTGGCTCTATTAGGTAAGTCTCCTTCAATGATTTCTAAGGTTTCCAGATTAAATAGGGCGTTATATTCTCCATAAATCGCATGAAAATGGGGAGGTGGATGATCGGCAAAAAAGATTTTAATGATAATTCCATAAAATCGAGTAATTTCTGGCATAAATCTATTTTTATAAGTCTTGCTTTATGACAAAAATATTATAACAAAGCTTGTTGGGTTTTGTTACCTCGACCTAAACGACAAGATCAGCAATCGCACTCCTTATCCCCAAAAAGCGATCGCCCTTGGCGTTCCTATCCCAAGCAATGACAATTTCAGAGTTTAATCAAGAAGATAACAGCGATCGCACTGCCATCAATGTGCATGGTGCGTTCCCCAAAAGCGATCGCTTTGTAGCAGGACTTGCATTAGGGAACGCACCCTACGGCTGTTTTTTTCTGACTTCAGCAGACTAACGGCTAAACTCACCTGCGTGCGGAGCGCATCAGGTGTAGCGACTTTTTAGCCTTGATTTATATTCTACTGTTTTATATTTTAAATCTTCAAGAAATTCAAAATAAATATTTTTCTGATCAATTTTATGGATATTATCAATAGTTGAAAGTATATCATCACATTCTTGTGCATTTGCTCCATTCATTCCATATAGAATTCCCGCAGGGTATTCATGACCACAGAACTGAAGCCAATCTATAAACTTACAAATATATGTCGTCTTTACCCACTCATCATCTGGAAAACTATTTAACAACTCTATTAATAATTGCCGTTCACTTTTATATTCAAATTTTTCCCACAACTCTTGATCAGAATAAAAATGTTGAATATGTTTTATTAATAATTTTGTTTCCTGAAGTTTACCTTCATGGTATCCACTAAGCAGGTGAGGAAATACTATTCCTTTAAAAAGTATATGATTTATATTGTTACTTTCACCATCATTTAAAATTTCATTTAATAAATTATTATCATTCGTTTCTTTCCAATATAAAACCAATTCGTTGGCGATGATGTTTGCCTTTTTTCGCAAACCATCACTCAGTAGTTTCTTGTATAAAAGAT
>NZ_JADBTX010000087.1:0-36872 GCF_020245945.1 Microcystis sp. M015S2 | reverse complement strand
ATAAAGATTTCTAATAAGCTCGCCCAAATCCCTGATTCTCTCGTTAGCTTTTTGGCTGAAAGGGATGTATCTATTTGTAACTGAGGAGCCTAAAAACCTTTGTGGACAACGCTTTGAGATGTCTTGTCCCCCTGTCAGGTATAGACCTCGTTTCCACACAGAAACCAGAAGAGCCCCTCAAAAATTAGAACAATCCATTATTTTGGGATCATCGGGCAGAACTATCGGCGTTCAGTAGCTTCCACCTCTCGATACAATGTATCATGCTCTGGCAAAAATGTTATTTTCTGGTAAAATGGTTCATATCTTATGGAATCTAATGATGAAAGAACCGAAAATAGCGGCGAATTGGTCTCTATCGGTGGGAAGCTTCCCCTATTCCAAGAATTGCGAACCTCACAACTGTTAGATTTTTTCGTTGTCTTGAGCGCTAACAAGGAGAAAAATCTAAGGAAGCGAATCAATCAATGGCTTTATCCTAAAACCAGGCCGGGGTTCTACATGGAGATCAAGCCGAACCTGCACCTTGCCTACGCCGATCAGAGGGACGGTCACGGTTCTCAACATTGGTGGCGGTTATTTTTCGATCAGGATTGGCAGGAGAGGATCGAGCAAATCGTCAGGGGAAGCGCCCTCGTCGTCGGACAGAATACCAGCAACGGTCACAATGAAACGACCGAGTGGGGCGGGATGTACTTCCGATCGCCCGTGGAGATAAAAATCGCCGAAGCGTTGGATAGACGGGGGGTACTATTCTTCGGCAATGCTAGAGGTCGGATAAGTAGTCAGGGTTCTCCAGTATCGGCATCTAGCATGACGGGAAGACTGGAGATAGATTTCTTGGTATTCTATAAAGGCAAGTGCATCAGCTTGGAAATCGATGGTAAACACCATCAGGAAGATGCACAGACCCATCGCGACTACATAAGAGACCGGTTGCTTTTACGAGAAGGAATCGCCACCGCAAGGTTTACAGCCCAAGAATGTATGGAGTCCCCCGACGCGGCGATCGAGGAGTTCTTGAATCTGTTTTAACAGCTTCCATATAGAGTAGGTTACAAATGCAACAACCATCGAGTCCGGCATGGCCAGTAAACGATCGCTTTTTAGAACTTCGTTCTCATTGGATGACCCTGATCGGGGAACATCTACAAGACGATCGAGGACAACTATTAGAATATTGGCGGGTTGAAAAAGCTGATTCCGTTATCGTTCTGCCCATTCAAAACTCGATGATACGGCTGCCCGCTCCCAGTTATCGCCCCGGACTGGGACAAACAACCCTTGATTTCCCCGGTGGTCGGGTTTCCGAGGGGCAAGACCATCACGAGGCGGCGTTAATGACTTTAAAAAGAGAATTGGGAATTGAAGCGACCGCAGTAACCCGATTAACTCCCCTCAACTCCACGGGTTGGTCAGTCAATAGCTCCTTTTCCAATCAGAAACTCTACGGTTTTATCGCCGATATCGACGGCGGCCTATCTACCAGCGAAGTATTGACCTATCCCGCTAATTCAATCGGAGTCAGCGATTTGTTGAAGTCCCTCACCTGCTTGCAATGCCGCGCCGTCCTGCTGGAATGGTGGGTGAATCAAACCGAACAATAGTTAGTACAAAGTTATCCCCTAGTAAAAGTTAGATACGGCGGCGATCGAGTCATCGGGTTCCATCGATGGAAGAAAGTTATAGTACAAAATTATTCCCTAGTAAAAACCGGTGGCGGGAACGATTGAGGGATTAGATCGCTCTAACGGATGAACACCATAGCGATCGAAGGTCATGTCATCCATCTTTCCCCCCGTCATCGATGACAAGATCGAGGAGTTGCATCAGGAATCCCTTGTCCTCAAAGAAAAACTATCGTTGGCAGTTGACAAAAAGCGTAGAGAGACGATAGAGCAAGATTTAGAAGTAATCTACCGATTAATAGCCGAATACAGTCAACTGGGAGCTAATATAGCGATCTTTAGGGAAACACCAGAAAATCTCGTCTGTTTGCAGCATTTGGAAGACCTAACCTAAAATAACGACAATTGACCGATAGACACAGAACCCAGACGGAATTTGTGGCGCTCAAGGTGACAGGCGCTACAGAGGGCGATCAGATTTTCGGGGCGATTGTCCTCTGGCTGTCGGTTGTGGTGATGTACCGCCAGTTTGCGGATCGAGCGTTCGGAAATGGTCAGGTCGCTGACATCTTCCCCCGGTCGCAAACACTGCATCCCGCAGCACTGACATTTCCAGCCGGCTTTTTCCTTGACCCTAGCGGCAATTTCCCCCCAATTATCGGGATAACGGTTTCTTCCAATCATAACTATCTTAGCGATCGCTATTCTCCATCCTAACAGAAACGACGGTATTTGTTGATCGCTAGATTTTCCCAAACGGTTGTCCGTAGAACTGCCACATCTCCTTGTTGAAAGGAGGTCGCCATTTATAGATTAACTCCCGTTCCCACTGCTGTAGAATCTTTTTGGTGGGGGGAACATGATACCAAAAAGAGGCATTGACGGCCACATCGAGATCGTAGCGACGGTGTAACTCGATATAGTTGAGAACGTAATCCTTGCAATCGTGGGAACCCAACCAACGCCGGCGGGCGCTCAATTTCGTCTCTCCGACATACAGTACGATATTACTAACATGGTCGATCTGAAAATAGAGACAGCCTTGATTGGAATCGTCGGGAGGTTCGATGTCGGGACGACGATAGAAGTCCGAGGGATGACGGGGCAAGGAAAAAGGATCGATCTCGTCGGCGTTGTGCCATGTGGTTTTAGGCAGATCGAATAAAGTCGGTTGCTCGGCCGTCTTTCCCTCTCTCACCTGTTGCTGGTAGTCTGCGATCCTAACTTTCCAAGTGAACAGGAAATCCTTGCTCATCTGGGTGGCTCTCTCCTTTCGAGCGTCGCCGCCCGTATCGAATAAACTTAAAGGTATTTGACTCGATGAGAGCGAATTAGCCATATTTTCCGGCATATTTTCCGTTCCCTTACGGGATAAGAGTTTAAAAACGTTAGATTAGAGGCGTTAGAACAGTCTTCGTGGTTAATCTTCCAGTTCGATCGCATATAGTTCGATCCAATCGGTCAATCTGGCGAAACCCTCCTCATAGGTTTCGAGAGCGCCCGCAAGACCGCGAAAGAAAGTGACCGTTTCTACTTCACCGGCGTTCAAGCGATAGCCGTTCTTTCGCAAAAAAATTGAAACGGTAGCCAGAGCTATACGTTTATTACCATCGCAGAAGCAATGATTTTTGACAAAACCGTAGCCATAGGCCGCCGCTAACTTAAAAATCGATGATTCAGGTTCGTACTGAAAAAAGAATTTTGGCTTATTGACAGTGGATTCCAACAGGGTTGGGTTTAAAACTCCAGGAGTCCCCCCAGTTCGAGCGATTAAAGTTTCCTGAATCACCTGAACCGCATCACTCGATAACCATTTCGGTTCCTCGATCATTATTTGGCGAGTTCCTTAAAGGCGTTGCGGTACTGAGAATAAGTATCTTCAAAAGCTTTCATGGTTTCTTCAAAATCGGGATCAAAGCCAGAAATTCTGTATCCATCTGGCGATTCCGTGATATAAATCTGATCTCCTTCCTCTACGTTCAGTCGGGATAAAACCTCTTTCGGTAAGATCACACCTATGGAATTGCCGATTTTTCGGAGCGTTAGACTTGTCATAACCTATGACCTTCCGTAATTATGTTATGACAAATGTTATAACATAACTAACTGCCCAAAGAATTATTTTAAAGAAAAAGACTTCCGAACGACTGGCGGTATTATACTAGACGAAAGTTTTCTTTTAACGAGTAGAACAAAAGTATCGTGAAAGTTAACGGTAACGGACAAGCCAAAATCCTCTCTCAAGCCGAACTAGATCGTCTGTTCGCAGGTTTCGATAACAATCGGGATAGATGTCTGTTTGGCATCTGTTTCTACACCGGCTGCAGGATATCAGAGGCGCTGCAGTTGACCGTCAACGACGTGGGGGCGGCGATCACCTTCAGAAAAGCGACAACCAAAGGCAAGAAGGGAACCCGTTCCATCCCCGTCAATCCAGCCCTGCGGAAAATCCTCGACACTTACCTGCAAGAATTTCAGCCAGATGATTATCTTTTCCCTTCCTTCCACAACGCGAGAGAAAAAGGACACCTGCACCGATCGAGCGCCGACCTGATCCTGAGAACCGCCTGCGATCGGGTGGGACTCAAGGGAGTCTCGACCCACAGCTTCCGCAGGTCGGCATTGACCCTGATGAGTAACCGGGGAGTACCGCTCAGGGTCATCCAGAAAATAAGCGGTCACAGCAGCCTTGAAGTTCTACAAAGATACCTAGAGGTAAGCGATCAGCAGATAGGGGATGCCGTCGGTGTACTGGGCGAATCATCACGGATCGATCCAAAAAATGTATAAACTTTCAATAATCATTATTTGCCGTATATGCCTATCAAATTTGCTATCCATGCAAATTAGACCATCGAAGCAAATAAACTCGCATCGACCTGAAAATAAGAAGCTAGAGCTTGAGCTTCCCCCCGCTCGATCGCTCGCTCACCTTCGATAACCCGATTAACTATCTCTAAAGAACTGAAAACACCGAGCAAGTCTTGCCGCTCTATTTCATTGGCTTCCATCAGATGCAGCAGGGTTGATAGGGGGGTTCTTTCAGGAATCGGGTAATGATCCGCCTCGAATTTCTCGATCAGGGCGATCAGCAATTCCAGTAAAGCTCCCTCCTCCGCGCTAAGTTCCGAACGATGTTCCAATTCCTGGGCGATAGCGATCGCTCGTTCGTTCTCCGCTTCCGTGGTAATAGCTTTGGGTTGGTAGAGAGCGAGTAATTCCCCGTAGGTTTCAGAATTAAAAGTAAGGATCATTTTTCCAATTTCCCTTATCGTAATCGGCGTGAGTGAGGATGTATTTAATATAGATAGTTTGGCGGCTATAGATTATATCGACAATTAAGCGATAATTATTTCCTTTAATATTAAAAACAGTGAAGTTTCCGACCGATTCAGCACTTTTATAAGTAGCCTGAACATCGATCAGATTTTGCCATTCTGCTTTACTAGCAACTCTATACCAATCATAAAGAGGTTCGCAAGAATCAGCATGGTTAACGCAAAAATTACGCAGTATCCGACGACTAATAACCCGCATCGCCCGCTATACCTCTGGCAATTTTCTACTACTATCGATAATTATACCAATACAGTAATTATTAAAACTGTAGGGAATACTAAAAATAGAGTTCTATTAAGTCTCATGGGCAAAATTCCTGATTGCGATCGCTGTCTGCTATACACCCATCAAATTTACTTCGTCTGTACCGTCCATCCCGAAGGGGTAAAAACAGAAAAATGCCCCGATTTCCGCCCCGACCCAGAAGCGATCGAGAGCGATCGAGAATTGTGGTCGCCGGTCGGTTACTCGTGGTACGGTGATGAACTGATACCGAACCGACTCTGCCGTTACACGCGAGAGGAACAGGAGAAAATATTAGACACTCATCCCTTCTTTACGGGTATCTGTCCCGATTGCAAACATATCTTTACCACCAGTCCCGCCCTGCGAAAGACTTGGCAATGCCCGGAATGTGGCTGGAGAGAGAAAGATTAGTCGAAGTAAGAAGATTTAACCCGAACTTCGGTGCGAAAGAGAAGGTCACAGAGCGCCCGCCGATGGGGTGACTGAATTTTTGGGGAGGTTTCGAGCGATGTAGAGATGGTGAGCCGAGAGACTCTTCGGTTGGCGAACAACCTACCAAGCTCCCCGGCTCGGTTTGATTTTTGGATGCCGTCACAGGCATCGCGGGAACAGGCTGGACTCTTTGATGCACTCTTGGCAGATTCCCACCTGCCAACTCCGACGATCAAGAGTAATCCCAGCACCGCACACCACCCGAAAACCGTTGTTGTTGTTGTTGTCGCGGCGGTTGTTGTTGTTGCGGTAAGCGGAACGGCAGTTATTTGGATTGTTGTACCAAGAACCGCCCCGCAGTCGGGTTCGCCTATCCCTTCTTCAATGCCTCACGAATGTGAGGGAACTGAATATCTGTTTTCTTAGTTGCCAGGTGTCACCGTGTTCTAGATGTGCCATCCAGCTAGTCAGCGCTCGTTCTACATCTTTCCATTCAATTGTACCGATCGCATAATCTTGTTGCAATCGTCTGAGTCTTCTCCTCCCGCGATGGAGGTTACTATTCCTGACACGAACTCGGTCAGGTAGAATACGAAAACCGAGGAAACTAGGACCGTATTTAGTGGCAAAAAGTTGACTTTTAATCGGGTGAATTTTTAGCCTCAGTTTTACCAAGTATTCTTCAATTTTACCTCTGGCTTCTGCGAGAAAATCTCGGTCATCGGCAAAGAGAGCAAAATCATCAACATACCTGACATACTTGGGAGTTCTAATAACTTCCTTGATAAAATGATCGAGTCCGTTAAGATAAATATTAGCAAAAAACTGACTGGTTAAATTACCGATGGGCAGACCTCTTTTTCGTTCTAAAGGAGTCAGCAAGTCATCGCCAGGGCTCTTCTGGTTTCTGTGTGGAAACGAGGTCTATACTGATAGAATATCCGCAAAATAGCGCTAAAAGTCTTGTCTGATAAGTATTTCACGATTCCATAAGCAAAAATTATCACACAAAGCCGAGAAGAGCCTCGCCAGGGAAGTAATCGATGACAGTTTCCTGTTCGTTGCTATTATCGATAATAGTATCGATCAACCAGAGGGTATCGGGACATTTAATTTTGCGCCGTATCAGTCCCTTAAGGATTTCATGGTCGAGGGAAGGAAAGTATTTCTTGATGTCGCACTGAAGGATATAAGAGCTAGAGCGGGCAAAGCCGATGAATCGCCTCAAAGCTCTATGAGTTCCAAATCCAACCCGATTGGCATAGGAATCATGAATAAAAGTGCGCTCGAAAATAGGAGCAATGATATTACATAGAGCGTGATGGACTACTCTATCCCGATAAGGTGCGGCCGATATCAGGCGACTTTTGGGGTCTATAATGTGGAAAGTTCGATAGGCTCCGGGATGATAAGTTTTGTCCTTTAGCTCCCTTTGCAATTGCATCAGTTCCCTTTCCAGATTAAAATTAAAATCTAGAACGTTATCCCTAAAACGCTTGCCCGATTGTGCTTTACGAGCGGCAAGAAATAGGTTATCAAATTCAACAATTTGGGAATAGAGATTACCGTAACGCTTCATTTAAATTTCCGATGATGACAATAATTTAATCTGGTTTCGCTTCTCGTTCACGTTGGGTTTTAATCCAGTTGCCTAATTCTCCTCCCAATTCATCAATTAACTGACTGACGTATTCATAGCGTTTCAAATCGATCAACTTAAAATCTAATAACAGTCGGTTCTGATGTCTGAGAACAGCTAATTCGGTATTGATATATTCGAGTTTAGCAAGCTTACTTTTAGCAAATTTAGCCCTGATTAAATTCTCTAGTATGCTATAAAGTTGGTTGATCACCCTGTCCCCTATCGTGAACTTGTGAACCCTAGGAAAACGCTCTATAATCGGAACGTACCACTTCACCAAATCATAACACTTTTGAATCACCGATAACTCTTTCATTGCCTTCATAAAATTTAACATTAACCCCAATTTTCCGCAAAAAATCGACCCGCCTAAGGGCGGGAAAGAAAAGAAAAGAGAAAAAATAGGGAATAAGGGTAAAAAGGGAAAAAAGAGAAAAAGGGTTACAGAGTCCTCCCAGCACCGCACACCACCCGAAAACCGTCATAGTTGTTGCGGTTGACGCGGCGGTAGTTGTTGCTACGGTAAGCGGAACGGCAGCCATCTGGAAGGTTGCCCCAGGAACCGCCCCGCATAGGAGAACGATTATCATTCCCATTTTTTGTCCAGACACTTCCATCCCTCGGCGCACCATCATAATTATCGTGCCAAGTATCGGCACACCATTCCCATACGTTCCCGTGCATATCGTACAAACCGAAGGCATTGGGGGGAAATTGTCCCACGGGAGTCGTTTCTTCTCGATATTCTCCTTTGGGTTCATCTGCATAAGTTTTAGTAGCATTATAATTAGCTAAATCTCCCGTGATAGTTTTCCCAAAGTGAAAGGCTGTTGTTGTCCCCGCTCTACAGGCATATTCCCATTCTGCTTCGCTCGGTAGCCGGTATTCCCTTCCCGTCAACTTGGATAATCTCCCACAGAACTCGATCGCATCGTACCAGTTGACTCGTTCCACGGGTCTGTTATCTCCCCTGAAAAGAGATGGATTACGATCGAGGTTTAGTTCAACTTTTAAGTCGGTACGGGAAGCGATCGCTTGCCACTGCGCTTGGGTAATGGGATATTTGCCCATATAAAAAGAAGGAAGGGTAACTTGATGTTGAGGTTTTTCCTGGCTAAAGTACTCCCAATTAAATTTTTTCGCCAGTCTTTCGATTTCCTCGTCTTCGGTTCCCATCATAAGTTCGCCACCTGGGATGGCGACCATTTCTAGGGTGATGTCATTCCCTAATTCCTCAGTAAAATATTTAGCATGGTGCCATTTCCGTTTAATTTCTTGTCCTCGGTTGTTGACGAGCATCCCCTCAAACACCTGAATCGGACTTCGTTCAATTCCACTCGCCATAAATCTTTGGGTGAGAGATTGCCAAACTTCTGCTTTCTGAACGGGAGAATTCAACCACCACAGACAGGGTAAGTATCCAAGAGCATCATCTAGCTGAAAATTGATTTCGTCGCTGCTATACCACCTTTTTTGCTGTACATCCCACCAACCAGCCAACTTACCGAAATCTTCCAGATTTCCCCCAGAAGCTTCCCAAATTCGAGTCTGTACTCCCCAGCCAAAGCGGCCTTTAGAAGCTTGTAACCATAGGTAATCGAGCAGATAAAGGTCAGAATCGCATAAATTTTCAAGAGAGAGAGAATCCGATAAGTCGCGTAACAAGATAGTAGTTTCTCGATCTGCCCTTTGCCAATCTCCAGAAGCGAGATAGCCCTCCAGTTTTCCATATTGAGCTAGAATTTTGGCTTTAACTATCCTAATCCCCTTTTCTTCGGGATTGCTATCTCCTACACTCCAATTTCCTAGTTTAGGAGTTGCTGTAGCACCATAAGATTGAGATTCCATTGCAGTGGGCAATCTGTAATAAGAAATACGTTCGCCTCCCTCGTAAGCGGATAAGATTTCGGTACTGCCGTTCCAAGAGCGAGCCTTTTCATTAAGCCAACTACAGAATTCTAGGACATCTTCCAAGCAAAGTCCAGTAATCGGCTGCTTGGCAGTTCCGGGTTGAAAATGCTGGCTAGAACTCACTTTTTCGTCAATAAAAAGTTGATATTCGGCACAGGTGATGTAATCTTGAGTGATGGCTAGGGTTTCATCAACCCGCAAGAGGTTACTCAAACGCCGCGCTAGTTTCACTTCTGCTGCTAAATGGGCGATCTCTCGCTCCGCCGATTCTAGCCCATCCTCTAATCTCTGGAGCAGTTGTCCCCTGACTTTGGGTTCGATTTCCCATCCTTCTTCTAAACCATCAGCAACTAGCTTCAAGGAGACAAGAGAAGGATGATCTAATGCAGCACGAATTAGATTTGTCGCTTCATTTTGGGCTGCATAGAGGCGAATGGTTTCCTCCCACCAATCCTCATTGATTTTGGCAATTAGGAATGACTCATGATTCGATTTTTGGACTTCAACGGCGGCTAAATATTCCTGAAAACTCTTATGGGCAAATTCATAAACACCTTTTTCTCGCTCTATTAGCAATCCACTCTCGTGCTGAATTTTCTCTAAAAATACCTCTGGGGTTAGGCTGGTATTCACAACTTTTGCCAAATGATTTCGGATCAAATTGCTGGCTAAGGTAGGGGTAAATTCGCGGGTTTTCAGCTTCATTAATTCTAGAGCGAGGACTTGCAGCACCGATTTCTTCTTATCAGAGGCTAGAGGCAACGGATTGGTAATTCCCTTGGCTTCCTGTCTCCTGACTAACAAAACATCGCAAATTTCCCCATAGAGTTCGACTCTCCGCCCTGGCAAAGCTCCGCGATAACAGTGAACCGTCGCAATCATCGTCAATAATAGGGGGTTGACGGCCATGGCCGCTAGGGGAGAGCTGTGCTGAATGCGGTGAATTAAATCATCTGATTTCTTTTGCGCTGTTTCTCGCACACCCTGATCGTTTTTCCCCAAATGGCTTGCGATTTCCCCTTGCAGATACCAATTGTGGATAAACTCCCGCACCTCTGCGAAATTGAACCGCTGTACTTCTAAAACTACCTTAATGTTCTCGACTGGCGCATTTTTATAACCATAAGGCCGCGAAGTTAGTAGAAAACGCGCATTGGGATAGTCTTCAATTTGCTGGTTAACCCACTTGCTGACTGCTTGCCTTTGATTTTCATCTGCGACTTCATCTAGTCCATCTAACATGACCAAACAAGCTTGGTGATGCAATTTCTTCTCAATCCATTGAGGAGGGAGTTGAAGTTTATTTTTACTATTTAATTGTTCTTCGATTAATTGAGGAAGACTGGGTTGAGATTGGGAAGAGGAGATTTTGTCGCGCACATCCCGCAAATAGAGCAAAATGGGAACCAATTTGGGAGCTTGCCGATTTTGGCGACGCTGACTATTTTTAGCGTAGGTTAAGGTTAAATGTTCCAGGAGTGTAGTTTTTCCTGATCCTGGTGCACCAATAATTACTATCTGACAAAATTGCGGCTGATTTCGACTGGCTGCTAAACAATCCCAAATATTTAAGCTTTTAGATGAATTTTGAGTGCGAATCATCTCCGAAGAAGTGCGATCAACACTTTCTGGCACAATTCTTAAGGTGACAAAGACTTTCTCTAAATCTAGGGTAAACGGTCCTTTCGTTTTTAATCCCTCAGTTCGATAATTTCGATAGGTGAAAATCAAGCTTTGGTAATATTTTTTCTGAAGGGGGGAGGTTAGTAACAAGAAAAACCTAATTACCAAGTTTTCTGCCAAATTATTCAACAATTCATTAATAATTGGCATGATTCTGTCTGCCAGCTTCCTTTCAAATAAATCCAAGAACTTGCTCAACAAGGGCGAAAATCCTACAAATGCTGTTAGAATTAAGCAGAAAAAAGCACCGAGCCATTCGGTTTTCTGAAAGAAGTAACCTGCCAAGAACAATCCCAATCCCAGCACAAAAAAATAGAGGAATCGCAGGAAAGGGAATTGCTGTCTGTTTTTCAGAGCAAGTATTAGAGTTGGCAACAAAGCCCCTAAAATAACTAGCAAGAGAGAAAAAGAGAAAACAATCGCCTGTAATTGCTCTGGAATAACCTTTAACCATAAGAGAAAAGCCAGAAATGCTCCCACGAGCAAAGAAGTCCAACTACTCAGCGAGCCTAGATTAAGGGTTGCCGCTTGGGTTTGGGAACTTTCAGGAAGTAGCATGGTTAGCAGCAAGCATCCTCCCGTAATTGCCAAAATGTAAGGGTCGGGAAGAGATTGCTTATTGATGGCGGGAAGTTGGTTAATCAGGTAAGCGAGTATGGTACTGAGTAAAACCGATGCGAATTTTTGCATTTTGTCGCCTCTCAGCCTGACTCATTTTTTTGATTTCAGACTGTTTTGTTTAATTCAAAAAATCGACGGCTCTTTTTGATTTGGTGGGTAAAATGTATTCTGAGATACAGTCCTGCTGGCGAGAGAGTGGAGGGAACCACACCAGACACAGAGGACACAAAGATTGATCGATCCTATGTAAGTTAAGCTTATCACACAGAACCTAGAAGAGCCAAAATTCTCCTTAGATCAAAAGTATTCGGCAACAATTTTGGCTTTAACTTGGGATTTTGACCTAGATTTACCAAAAAAAGGATTATAGTTTGTCATAATCTTCTGGCTCTCTGTCTGAAACTTTAGCTAATGTTTGCTGAAGCTTATCCCAACTTCCCCGTCGTGCTTTTTCCTCTAAATAATCTTTAGTCATCCAAGAGGATATTTGGGCAGCTAATGCCATTGTTACTAGTTGCTCTACTGGTATGCTTTGTTTATTTGCTAAGATTTCAATTTGCTGATATAAGGCATCTGGAATGTTGGTGCTTAGTTTCATGGTTTGATTTCTCCTAGTATTTGTAGGAATTGTTTTGGTGCCAGAAAAACGCCGTCACCAACAGCCATTTCCGATTGGCTAAGTCTCAATAGTTCAATCGGGTAAAGTACCGGGGGCAATCTGGACACTACGAGTATAGACAGAACCGCCCTCAACATACTTGAAATCGATCTGAACCTCATTAATAGTTTTTCCTTCTGGCAAATCGATCGTATCTCCCTGAGCCGTCACACAATCGGTAGTATCAAAACCGTTGATCGCACATAATCGAATGGCCGTGGCGGGATGATCGTACCACTTGCGCGTTCCCCAAAACTTGTTCATCACATTCGTGGCATGACGTACCTTGACCCTCTGATTATTGATCAAAGTCACTACTACCCACTCCTCCCGATCCAGATCACCAGGAGAAAAAATGCTTTGCTGACCGATATTGCCCGTAGGGGCATCCCTCAAGCGCAATTTATAAACCTTCTCTCCGATAAAAGCGGAATTGACGGTTGATCGGCCATTGCCAGAAGAATTAGTAGGAGAACGCTGGTTTTGTTCTCTAATCCAGCGATCACACTCTTCTTGAGAAAACCCGTAAGACTCCCGATTCCGACACAAAGCTTCATAATCCGTCTGATTTTGAGCGTTGGCTGGCATAGACATTAGACAAACAATAGAACCTGAAACAATCAGGGAAAGCGACTTCATACAAAAACAGCAACTTTATTACCTAATATTACTCTAGCTAACATCTAAAATTTTTCCAGTTATCTGGTTATCTGGTTTTTTGGGTTTCTGTTAATCTGGTTTACCGAATCGATCGCTAAGGGCTGCCATGATCACCGCCGTCATCGTCGTTCCCTGCCGTTTGGCCTCCGCCGCCCAGTGTTGCCGAAGGGATTTGGGAACTTTGACACAAAGGTTCACCTCTGGCTCATTCTGGTTTTCTGGTAAACCGGTATTCTGGCTTTCTGGTAAACCGGTATTTTGGGTTTCCGGTAAATTGGCATTCTGGTTTTCTGGTTCTCTGGCTTTCTTAATTAAATCGCCGTATCTGCCCGTCGTCATAAAGCCTCCAATATGGCTAAGATTTCCTCTCCCAAAGCTTTGTAATCCTTCCATGCCGCTTTTAACCTGGCATCATCGAGATTGCGGATGGGAACACCCGCTAAAGCGGCTTTTTGATAACCGACGGTTCTGCGAATCATCGACTTGAAAACAGGGATACTGCCCTCGGTTAAATCTTGGCGCAGTATTTCACCTTCCCGATTCGGGGGCGGCGGTACGATCGTGATTAGGGCGCGATAATTAGCGTCTCCTAGGTCCTTGGCCGTTTCCAACATCGGCTGCAGACTGAGAACATCGGGGGCGGTGGGTAAGATCAAGAGTTCGCAACCCTTGGCCAACTCTTTGAGATCGTCGGAATGGGGACGGGCGGGAGTGTCGATGATGACGAAATCCGCCCCGCCGATAATCTTCATCGCCTGTCGCTCGTCGGCGACGGTGAAGGGAAGCTCCCCCCTCTCCGCCCAACCCAGAGCGGTGCGGTTCGGGTCGCCATCGACCAATACCGTCCGACCTCGATCGCTGAAATAGGTGGCAATATGCACGGCGGTGGTGCTTTTACCCACGCCACCCTTGTAGCCGGTAACGGTAATAATTTTCATCTGGTTTTCTGGGTTTTTGGTTTTCTGTTTTTCATCCTCGCTCCAGCAAACAGGCTTTCTGTAAAACCAGATTGCCGTAAAACCAGAATTGCGGTCACACTTAGATCGATTCCGTGAACTGGTTTTCTGTAAAACCAGATATAACAGTTTTCATTCTAGCAAGGTATAATAAATCCCTTGTTAGATAAGCGTTTCAGCTTTTCAAACGGGACTCACTCCGGTGAAACCCGCTATAAGTAGGATCATATCTGGTAAGTAGGTTTTCTGTAAAACCAGACTACCATAAAACCAGATAAATTAGAATCATATCTGGTAAGCAGGCTTTCTGTAAAACCAGATTACCAGATTATCGGTCAGAAAGTGATCGATGATAGTCAAAAGTTTAGCCATTAACCAGAACTGGTTCGATCCAGATCAGCTTGCGATCGGGTCGTTCTCTGGGGCCGTAGGGTTGCCAACGATAGAAGCCCCTGCGCCAATGGGTACGGTACTGACTGTCGGTGGGGGCATCGCGCTCGGACTCGCTTCTGATGCGATAATCTCGGCCGATGATATAAGGAGTTAGCTTCTGTTTTTTGCTAAAGCCTCGCTCGGTTAACGACCGGTTCGGTGACGCTAAGAAATCGGACTTTTGCTGTAGGTAGAGAAGAGTTTGAAGCAATAAATCCGTGACCTGATCGGTAAATTCCTTTTCCGTCTCCACGACGGTATTGAGTCCCGTGAGAGCCAAGTCTCGATCGATGAACATCTCGTTTTGATCTTGATAGTCGAGTTGAAGGTTTTCATCGACTTTTAAACATCGATGTACGCCGTACTGCGTACCATCATCAAAAACAGTAAACCAGCTAAGAGTATCCTCGGCGGCCACCCCGATTTCTAGCCGGCTGCCCATGATTTCAATCGGTGCTATGGTCTGATCGGCTAGACGGTGAAAAAAACAGAGCCATTTCAGGGATTGCCCGTCGGGATTTTTCAACTTCGGTGGTAATAATAACACTCCACAGGGCATCACCTGTTTGAGCTGCCCGACCGTATTGGGTAGTTGACTATTGCAGAAAGCATCAAAAAGAGACTCGCTCAACCAATAAGAACCAAACCCTTTTTGATAGGCTCGATCAAGAATAATCAAAGAAGTGCGGTGAGTGAAATCCATCTCGAAAATATCGGCATCGTAACACTGATAACTCGTCAGCAAACGGGCGATCAAGAAAATAACGTCGTCGTGGTCGATATAGCCCTTAACGTGACTATAACGACGCTCGTTAAAGCGTTGATAAAAACTAGATTTGCGGGTAAGTTGGTTGATCTTCTTGATAAAATCTCGCTCTATTTCGTTCATAATTAAAAAATTAGTAACCTTCGTTCTCAAGTTTCATCAACTTATTAAGTTTGCGAATAACTAAAGCGGAATTAGTTTCGGGATTACCATCACCATCATTCCACCGCTCTTGGTTTAACCATTCCAATAATTCAGGGGTGATGCGGAAAGACCATATCGGATTTTTTCTATCGTATTTAGCCTTTGATCTTTGGATAATTTCAGAATTCGATTCATTCCAAAGCTTTTTTGTCAGTTTATACTTATCTGTCATACAATCCCCGCATTATCCTGAATATTGTCCATTTTCATAATTGACGATTTTCGAGTGCTTCACAGGTCGCCCTTAGAAATGCCTCATCCGTCGGCTCGTCTATCCATCCAAGAGAATATAGAATCCGCAGTTGAATATTTCTTCCCCCTCGGCAAATCATTCTATTTTCAGCAGTATGACACAGATGTTGTGCTTCTAAACCGCAAAGGCTTTTATGATAGTTTTCTATATCAGAAAAATTACTTTCTATACCATCAAAAGGACAGGTAGAGCAAGGTTTATTCTGAACTGGAACTTTACGCAAATCTTGGAATTTTTTCATAATTATCCCGAATGTATTGTTATGATTTAAGTGCAGAATTCATAATTCGTATTGCGTGAAAATCCCAGTTGTCTAAAGAGACAAAAGAACTATCTGGTAGTTGCAATACCCGATCACCGTTGGCGGAAAGAAAAAATATTAGCCCTTTGTACGTTACCTGAACGCTAAACATCTGCTTATTAATCGAATCTCCAACTCTAAGGGTCGATGACCAAACCACATCGTGGTCTGTCAAAGGCTCCGGTGGTTTCGCACCGGGAAATTGAGCGAGTACGGATAGAACTTTGAAAACCTCGATCGCCTCACCTTTGGTAATATTACCGAAATACTCGTTTTGAGCGGCGATGATTGTCTCTTGCCGTTCTTGTTGTATATCCAGTTTGCTTCGCTTAACCATAAAGTTATCCTCGACTATTTGTAGGCATTGCAATTTTTTTACTATCTTCGCATTCGATTACGGATAGTCAGTATTAATCCCCATAATCTCGCAAGCTTCAATTAATTTTTCTATTCCTCCAAATGTTTCAGGAGTAAGATTAGAATGAGTGAATAAGCATTGAAGTTCTCTGATGATGTGATCGCCTCTAAGCTTTTTTTGATAGGCTTCTGGGGAAGTATATAATTCCCATTCATCACCTTTTATTGCGCGATGGTTTTTAATATCAAACTTTTTGCCATCAACCACTATATATTTTTGATCGACTGATTCAATAACTCCCCATCTGCAATTTTGATTTTCATGGGGAATTACTGCCCATACCTTAACCCCTTTTTTAAGCTCGAAATCTTTCGGTAACATTCGATTTTCCTCTGTGTAATAGACAATACATAAACAGGTTTAGTCTCGCTTCGTTTCTTCCTTAGCTAGTAATTCGTCGGGTTCCTCTCGTTCTCATGGCTTAGTGTACACCACCCTTGTTGAATTCCACTTTCTGCCTCTAGCAATCCTACCTCGTCAAGAAGATCGAGCAGGAAACGGGGAACGGGACGGCGCGATCAACGGGGAAGAACTTCGCAAAATCAGCGTGCCGTCGTTGATGGTGATAAACTCTCCCGGTCGTGCGGTTTCAATAAACTCCACCACCTGCAAGAAGTCATGCTCCTCTAACGTTCCTTCCAGTCGGCGCTCCAGACTTTGAGCCGTTTCTGCCGACCATTGCACCCGGCCATCGATGCAGAAACAATAAGCGAACTCGTACATTTTTTCCTCCTGATTGCTTAAGGAATAGCGATTAAACGTTAAGAAAAACTCCCCGCTGCCCCTATAAAAATTTAATCCAACATCGCTCGGTCAGCCTTCAGACCATTGATGAGAAGGCTTTCAAATTCGGCTTCTATCCAGATCGTCGCACCCGAACAGCGGGCATTGCTGGCATCTTGTATCAGTTTTCCCCCCTTAGTAAATTCAACTTCCTTCGCATACACGGAGCCGAGATAGGTACGAATAGCGATCGCCGCATTATCCACGATTACGCCCTTTTCGTTAGTCGCCTTCTTATTGGCGTTGACCACATGACGATTGATGTAAATTTGTGCTTTCATAATGTTAGTTCCTTTCTACTAGGGACGGCGATCGTTCTTTCTGGCAAGTTAGCAAAGATCACTTTATACTAATTATTTTACTTCGTAAACGAAGTAAAAGCAAGAATTAAAATGAAATTTCTAGAAATCAATCCGACGAGCGAAGACTACTGGCGGGCGATTATTCTATTCGGGCGTAATGTAGCCTGCTATAAATTCGCTCTAGCCAAAGCATTATTAGAGATAGCGCGGGAAGGAAAAACAGAAATAAAATTAGAGAATTTAGCTATTCCTTATGGGATGCAGATAGTAAGGCACTTGCAGATCAGCGATAAACAAACCACTTCTCGTTCCAGTCAATTTTTGGACATTTGCCGTCAGTTCAATCTAGGGCAAATCGATCAGGCTTTACTAATCGATGCGACGGTAAGACTGGGATTCGAGAATGTCATCGATGCCTTTCATAATTTGCCCACAGGAGAAATTAATCAGCCTTTCTTCGATCAAAGTCAATGGAAAATAAAAAAGCGGATTATTTTAACTGACGATTTATTAAAATTAGTAGAAAAACAAGAGTTAGGTAATTTAGAACGAGAGATAGAAGCTAGGTGGCGGTTGGTAGAAACCTCTTGGCTATTAAGTGTTAATCGCAGGATTATCGAACATGATCCCTTAGATGGAAAATTATTTACATTAGGTAATTATAATATTGATTCTTCATCAAAACGAAGAATCAATATTACTTCTTGTCGTCACGCCATTGACGGTTATCAGAAGGGAAAATGTTTTTATTGTTTTGCACCCGTATCGATAGTCGATAACTCGAATAACCTAGCTGATGTTGATCATTTTTTTCCCCGTTCTCTCAACGATTATATCGAGGGTATAGATGGAGTCTGGAATCTCGTTCTTTCCTGTCACAAATGTAATCGGGGGGAAAATGGTAAATTTGATCGCTTGCCAAATCTTAAATATCTAGAACGCTTGCAAGTTCGCAATGAGTTCCTGATCGATAGTCATCATCCTTTAAGGGAAACTCTAATCGCCCAAACGGGAACCAACAAGATGGGCAGACAGCGATTTCTCCAGAACAATTATAATGAAGTGCAGAGACTCTTAGGAGTTGCAACGGGAAAAGGATGGAAACCGTCCATCGACTATCCAATAGCTTTTTAAAAGAAAAAATGTCATGAAAGAGTATAGATGTACGCGCAATTCCCTCTATAGCCATGAATGCCTCGGCCACGACGATCTGACGGTCAGACAAGGATATTACATAGAAGCTGAAAGTCCCGAAGCGGCTTGGGAAGAAATGTCTGTCAGATTTCCAGAAGAAACCTTCGAGGGTTTTACAGTTGAAGAATGGCATAGATTTCCAGTAACCGTCAGATTAGTAGAGAGTTTTGACAGGGAAAATAGGTTCTAAAAGAAAACTGTATTTAGTTCATTTGTTCTTAAGAAAATCCCTGTACTCCGCTAAAACCTCCCGCGCTTTGGGGGAATCGATCACTTCCAGTATCCCGTCGATTGGTCTGCCCATGCGATCGAGTTCTCGAATCCGATCCACCTTTTCAGGTGGTAAGTAAATCGATCGCTTGCGCTTGCCGAACTCGACCTGATAGAAAATCTGCGGGTATTTCTGCTTATACTTCCTCTGATTGGCGTGGGTAGTAATCAGGTATCCCGAACCCTCCCCCCTACGACGGCGCGGACGTTTGTTCTCGGTTTCCTCTTTACTAGGAGATAATTTTGTACTGGTTGAAGATACATCTGTATTCCCTAGTAAAGGTATTTTAGAGAGAATCAAGGTAGAGGATGCGGGGACTGGCGGTCGTTGTGCGGAACCTTAACCAATGATTTTCAGGATTTCTGAAACGGGTTGATTAGCATCGATCGCCATTCGCACCTTTGACAGCTTCTCACGGGGGACTGACCGCTTGAAGGTTTTCCATTTACCGTTAACCTTCTCGTCCCAACAGTAAGCCCAGAACCAATGATCGGGATTGCCAGTCGAACGATCGCCCTCAACTTTTGGATAAGTTTTCACGTTACCGTATCTATCCTTTTTGTCTTGGATGAAGGCATATAGGGAACCGCTCGGATTTTTCTTAGGGGAAATCAGCTGGGAGGATCGATGACGATCATTTTCCCCTAAGAAAATCTCTGAGGGGGAATGTTTTTCGCAGGTACTTGCGGGGTTGCCCGTTTTTTTCTTAGGGGAAATTTTAGAGATGAGATCGTTCTGTTCTAAATTTTCCCCTAAGAAAATCGGTGGCTCACTTTCCCCTAAGAAAGAATTAGAGGTAATCGAGATAGAGGAATCTTTTGAATGAGATCGTTGCTTTTCACTGGCTAACGCTTCTCCCTGCAAGGTATCAGGCATCGGGGTTAATTTCGACGAACTGCTTCGGGGCAATTCCTCCGATTCGTTCGGCGGCCGGCGTGAACCCACCAATTCCACTGAAGATAGCGAGATGTCTAAACATTTGTCTGAATTCTTTTTCTTAGGGGAAATTCCATCAGGCACACCCTCGACTTTTCCCCTAAGAAAATTCAGTTGATGAGTGGTCTCTGGTTGGAGCTTGCCGAGTCGAGCTTGACCCGCTTTGCTCTTAGCCCACTTCTCCAGCCACATTTGAGGCGATGCGTGTCGAACCGCGTCAGAGCAAGGGATGTTCAGCGAAATGGAACGATCGCTATTCTCGATGACCCGTCGAGCCGAGATTTCGTAATAGGTAAACGACCATTGCCAGCCATGAGCCGACCAAGTTTGTGAGACATACCAAGATGATTTTTTAGGTGCTGCTACCATCGCCTTTTCCTCCCTTGGCTGCCATTGCTCGGATTTTTTCCATGAACCGCTTAAACTGTTCGGGTGTGGCCACCTGTTCTAAACTGGCATCATCTCGTACCCGCCGCCAATCGACAAGCCGATGAGGATCGCTTTTGAGCCTGACTTTCGGCTCTCCATATCGATCGAGGCTTAAATATTCTGGCGGCACATCAACCACCTTTTCACCCCTGACGTACTGATACCAATCCAAAAACTCCTTAGATAGTGGCTTCGGTTTGGATTTGTCTACTGTTTGTTTGGGAAGCTGGTATAGGAAAACGGAACGGGGGTTTTTAATGGTTTCCCTTGTATTCTCGATGTGTCGTATCGCTCCCCAAGCTTGTGAGAGGTCATGGGCGGTGATCGCCTTCCTCACCACCGCATCTAACGGGATCTCTAGTTCTGAGAGCTTGTCGATCAAGTCCCGCGGAATTTCCTTTGTAGTTTTTTCTGTAGGGGAAATTTGAGAATTGAGGTGGTTCTCTTGTACTAAAATCTTTTCCTTAATATCATTTGTGTCGTCGATTCCATTGGTCGAATTTCCATCATCATTTTTTTCATCCCCTCCCCCTTCGGTCTGGAAGGTTTGAATAGTCTGAATGATCTGAATAGTCTGAGGAGAGCCAGAATCTTCGAGGGGCAAAGGTTTTAGCGGTTGATTTTCCGAATTTTCAAAATCGTTTCCGACGAATTGAACCGTTTTCCGATTTTCCAAACTGTTTTCCGAAATTTCGGAAATGCTTCCGACGAATTGAACCGTTTTCCGATTTTTCGGAATGCCTCGAAGGTTGCGAAACGAGAACCCCTTATCTTGAAAGTCAAATAGTCCGAGTTCCTGGAATTTAGCGATCGCCGTGTAAAAGGTGGTTTTCTTAATATCAACCGCTTGCATGATCGTCAATGTATCTGGTAAATCGGAGTAGCGATCGCCGAAGGGATCTAACTCAACCAGGTAACTCCATAGTCTCCACTCAGCGGCCGTCAACTTGGAGTCTCTCAGCTTTTGGGATATTTCCGCCGTTAGAGGGTAAAATTTTTGCTCGATCCGTGTCATAATAGTCACACTGTAAAAGAATGAATTTCAGAGGATGAATCTCAAAAGATGAACCCCGATGAACCGATCCCGAAAGTTGCGTTTCGACAAATCGATCTCGACGGTTACTTCTAGATAGGTACATCTAATGAAGAAGTCATTTTCTTGCCCCGTTCCCTAACCAGATTGGGGCTTGTTTTTTTGGGCTAATCCTCTCGGTCGCGAACGGGACGAACCCATCCGAACGGGTCAATCGGAAGGAAGCTTAAAAATTCCTTAAAATGCCCCAGTATTTTCACAACTTGTAGTTTCCGTGTCATAATCGGTATGAGTGGTTCTGATCGTGCGAAAATCAGTTATATTTGTTTGCTAGACTAATTATCAACTAATTAATTCGCATTTGAGTCGGTGAGTATGCAAAAGTTAACAATTAGGCAAGCCTTTAAAACAACCCAAGATTATTTCAAGATTAGTGGTAAGGATCTTTCCGAGGTGTCGGGGATCGGAACGCCCCATATCAGTTCTTTTAGGAACGGGAAGAACTGGATCAGCGAGGATACCTTAGAGAAGCTTCTCGATGGGATGGAAGAAATTGCTCCTGGTTCCCGCCGTTACTTTGGTTTGTTGGTGTCGGGAGGCTCCGAACCGAATTTAGAAGATTTAATTGAGATAATCGGTGCTGATCGTCTCATGGTTGCCATTGCCGAAAAGTTCAAAAAAGATCGGGAAACGATCAACTGCCTGCAGCAAAGTCTGATCATGTCTTAGGGAAAGTCCTCACCGTTTGCGGGGACTGGCGGTCGTTGTGCGGAACCTCAACCAATGATTTTCAGGATTTCTGAAACGGGTTGATTAGCATCGATCGCGATTCGCACCTTTGACAGCTTCTCACGGGGGACTGACCGCTTGAAGGTTTTCCATTTACCGTTAACCTTCTCGTCCCAACAGTAAGCCCAGAACCAATGATCGGGATTGCCCATCGAACGATCGCCCTCAACCTTTGGATAAGTTTTCACGTTACCGTGTTTATCCTTCTTCTCTTGGTTAAAGGCATAAAGGGAACCACTCGGATTTTTCTTAGGGGAAATCAACTTGGAGGATTGATGACGATCATTTTCCCCTAAGAAAATTTCTGAAGATGTGACGGGGTTGACCGTTTTTTTCTTAGGGGAAATTTCAGATGTGTGATCTCCTAAATTTTCCCCTAAGAAAATCGGTGACTCACTTTCCCCTAAGAAAGAATTAGGGCTTGTCGAACGCTTCGCCCGGGTTTTTTGTATCTTGGAAGCTCTCGGTCTCGGTTCGAGAGGGGAACAGACCTTAAAAAACTGCTGGTGAAACAGATGGTTATCGGTGGTCAGTATCCAACCATCTTGGCGAACCTCACCGATTGTGTAGAACTTACCGTTATCGGGATGTTCCCCGACGATAACGATCGACGCACCCGCTTCAATTGCCATGGTTCCCTCCGGGCAATTCCGTCAACAATCCGTAGGACTTATCGAATAGACAGCGTGCCGTTCCCGTCAAGCCGTGACGGGCCTTACCGACGATCAATTCCAGCACATCGCGATCGGAACTATCGGGGTTGTAATATTCATCGCGATAGAGCAGGACAACGTTATCGGAGACCATCTCCAGAATTCCCGATTGACTGAGATCGGCCATGAGGGGGCGTTTATTGTTGCGTCCCTCTACCGCCCGCGATATCTGGGAGAGTGCGAGAACTGGCACGTTTAAATCCCCCGCCATTTTGTACAGTCCCCGGGCGACATTGCCCAACTCGTAACTGCGGTTGCCGTTCGGGGAATCGTCGGCCATCATCTGAAGATAGTCCACCACCACCAAGCCCGGTCTTTTTCCCTCGCTAATGAGGCGGCGACATTCCGAGGCCATGCCCATGACCGTTGTTCCCCGATCGTCATTCAAATAAAGGGGCAACTCGGTGGCGATTCCTAACACCCTGGCGATCGTTTCATGTTCCCGCTCGGTAAGTGGAGCCAATCCCGCCCGGTGTTGCCTGATCCGACCGCTTCGGAGGGGGTAAAACCCACAATCACAATAGTGCGGGTGAACGCTCAACAAACTCCACAGACGGTACTCTAGCTGTTGGGCGGTCATCTCCAACGAGAAGAAAATCACCGGTATCCGTCGGGCGACCATCATCTGTAAGGCGAAAAATAAGGCGGCTTGGGACTTTCCCATCGACGGTCGCCCCGCGAGCAGGGTCAACGTTCCAGGCTCGAAACCGACGATTAGATTGTCCAACTCCCGTAAGCCCGTGGGGTAAATCGGGTTATTTTTCTCCAATTCCGTGAAGGCGGCACTCGCCACCTCGCCATTGCAGAGGGTTCGCGTCGTCCGTCCCCAGTTCGATACCAGAAATACTTCCTGTTCCGCTCCGTCCAGTACCTCGTCCAACTCTCGCGTCGTGTCGCGGGCCAACTCGATGACCTTGCCTCCCGTCCCGATCAACTGACGACGGACATACTTATCCATCACCAACTCGGCGTAGCGATCGATGTTGGCGGCCGATACCGTGCGCTCGATTAGCTGTAATAGTCGGGGAATCCCTCCCACCTCGTCGAGAAGCTGGTAATCCTGCAGCCAACTGGAAACCGTCATCAGGTCTGTGGGCTTTCCCTTGCCGTGAAGACAAATCGCCGCTCGGTAGATTTCTTGATGGAAACGAACGTAAAAGGCATCGGCGACTAGAAAATCGACGATCCGTCCCATCGCCTTAGGATCAAGGAGAATTCCCCCTAAAATAGATTCCTCGGCCTCGATATTCTGGGGGGGCAACGCAGGATCATACATCGCTTTCTAAGCCCCACGGGTCGATCCATTTTTCGCCCGCTAATCTCGCCAGTCGTTTCGTTTCGTTTCGTTCTGAAAAGGAGAGCTTTTTGGGGGTTTGTTCTTTTTTTTGTCCGTTCGCTCGTCCCTCCGATTTCTCGAAAAGCTCGTAATAAACTTCCCACCGGTTCAGACCGGCCGCATTCTTGCCAGCCAACCATGCTTCTATATCGATGATCGGATTGGGAAGTTTCCCAGTTTCCTTCTTCACAAAATAAAAAAATCTCTCTCGCTCGTCTTCTGAGAGAGTCTTTTTAAAGTCTGAATAAGTCTTAATAATCTTAGAGGTGCTGGATTCCTTGCCCTGACTGGGTTCTGGGACGGGATCGTTTCCTACAGTGCGAGTCGGTTTCCCACAGTGCGAGGGTGTTTCCTGTAGGAAACCTGATGGTACTGTAGGAAACTTTTCCGCATCACAGGAAACTGTGTTTCCTGTAGGAAACTTTTCCGCATCACAGGAAACTGTGTTTCCTGTAGGAAACTTTTCCGCATCACAGGAAACCGTGTTTCCTACAGGAAACTCTTCCCCGTCGCGGGAGACCTGATCTCCTTTAGGAAACGTTTGCAGCTTGACCAGTGCTTCGGTGATTTCTAGATCGATGTAGCCTTTATCGTTAAGAACTTTCAGGGCTTTGGAAACCGTGCCTTTCTGGAGTCCCGTGGCGGTTGCCACATCCGTTACCTTGACGCGCAGATCGCGACCGCCGAACGGATCGATCGTTCTCAGATAGTAGAGAACTCGAACTTCCGCGTATCTCAATTCTTTGGTGACTTCGAGCCACTCTTCTGGTTTTAGCGCGTAAAACTTGCCTTCTATCTTGTTTTGTGTCATAATAGTTATAGTTTTTGTGCGAAGGTATATACTTTCTATGGAAAGCGATGTACTTTTCGTCAATTTGCCCCATAACCCGAATAGAGTTGGGGCTTGTTTTCTAGGTGGGTGGCGATCTTAAAATTGCCTTAATGTAGATATCAATTGCTCTTAACCTCATTTCGGTTTAAAAGACTTCCTACTCAGTCCCCCGATTTCCGCCCCCGCAATCGCACTAAAAAGTATATGTTTTAATTGTATATGTATATAATTAAAAATCCATCCATTGAGGGAATTTTCTGTTGCTATATTGGGTAAAATAGTGTAGAGAAGTTAAAGGGTTGTTCAATGGAAACTAGAGGGAAATACAAGGGCAGGAAGGAAAATCCACCGAATCCGGACGGTAGGCCTCTGACTTATGAAGGGCCGAAGAAACGCCGCAATCTAAGCGTGACTCAGGCTGGCTGGGAAGAAGTTCAGGCGATTGCGGAACAGTACAACCTATCCGTGTCGGAAATGTTGGAACGGTTAGCCCGCGGCGAGTTTGAACTGGTGCGGAAGGTTTCTTATTGACATCTCCCCACTTTAAAAAGACGGGGATTCTAATCGGTGAATAGAAGCGGGTTGAAACCAGCAATTCTCATTTTGAAACGATTTTGCCTTGTTTCAGCGATCTAGAGGTTCGTTAAGAATTATTAACCCCTCTAGGTGCAATGGTTTTAATGTCATGAAACCTTAAAATCAGAATTGCTGGCGACAGTGGTTCTGATTGGATTCGTCGCCTAAAATCTCATCTGTCTTCAAACGAGTCTTAATCAATGAAAAGAATCCTTATTCTGTCAGCAAATCCCAAAAACACGATTCCATTGCGTCTTGATGAGGAAATGCGCGAGATTAAAGAAGGGCTACGACGAGCAAAACAACGAGATAATTTCGTCATTGAAACAGGGCAAGCCGTGAGGTACAGAGATATTCACCGTGCCATCCTCGACTTTGAGCCGAACATTGTCCATTTTTCAGGACATGGTGCGGGGGAAGAAGGGTTAGCCTTTGAAGATGAAACAGGTCAAGTTAAGCTAGTTGAGGCTCAAGCATTAGCAAGTTTATTTAACTTATTTGCTGACCAAATAGAATGTGTAGTTCTCAATGCTTGTTATTCGGAGGTTCAAGCAAAAGCGATCGCAGAGCATATTTCTTATGTGGTGGGGATGAGCAAAGCCATTGGGGATAAAGCAGCCATTGAGTTTGCGGTGGGTTTCTATGATGCTTTAGGCGCAGGAAGGACGGTGGAATTTGCTTATAAATTAGGCTGTAATTCTATTGAGATAGCAGGAATATCAGAACATCTAACTCCACAATTGTTGTCTAATTCTGACATATTGACCAATAAAGTTTCGTCTCAAGCAGAAGTCAATCCATCGGGAGAACCCTCAACAAAATATAATCAAAAACAAACTGAGATTGACCAATTAGATTCAGAATTAAAGGAAAAAGAAATGCCCTCAATTTTTATTTGTTATTCCCACAAAGATGAAATATGGAGAGATAGGCTTTTAGAATTTCTGCAATCTCTTAACTTTGAGAAACAAATAGTCTGGTCAGATCTTGATTTAGAACAGGGGGATATTTGGGATGAAAAGATTAAAGAAGTCTTACCCAAAGTAACGGTAGCAGTTGTTTTAGTAAGTCAAGCTATTCTTAATTCTACTTATGTTCGTAATGAAGAGTTACCTCGTCTTTTGCAAAGATTTGAAGATAAAGAAGTACGGATAATTCCTTTATTTGTTAAATATGCAGATGTTGAAAATGTTCCTTTTCACTACACGAATGAACAGGGAGAAGCTAAAACATTTTACTTAAATCAAGCTCAGTCTCCCCGTAATAATTCTCCTCGTAATCCTCTTTATATTTTACCTGAAGCAGAGCAAGATAAAGTCTTATTATCTGTTGTTCAAAATTTGCGATCGCTTATAGATAAAAAAAAAAGATAGAAGTTCCAAGTGATTCTGTTTTAGAAGAAGTTACTCAAAGATCAAAGGCGAGTATTTCGCATGATAATTTTATCAATCGAAATTCTCTTGATTTTGATAATGCACGTCTATATTTATCAATAAAATTGAAGAAGGTAAGTTCTCAAAGTAATAATAGTGAATCTGAAAAATTTTCTGTTGATACTAAAGTCTCAATTCCTCAATCTTCTACAGACTATCAACAGGAAAATTTATTAGAGACGTTTCAAGAGAATGCACCTTATACTCAAACTGAGATAGAAGAAAATATCCCCAATCTACTAGAAGAATGTTATCAAAAATTAGAAGAAATTGGATTTGATCAAGATATTCATTTAGCAATAGAGTGGGTGTTTGATGATGATTTATTTTCATTAAATGTTGACTGTTGGAAATTTAAAGAAAATGAATTTTGTCGTTCTAAAAGAATCGGTTGTGCTTCTTTTGAATCTGTTCATATTCGGTCTTATCGACGGTTAAAGACAAAACGTTGTCTTGACATCTGGAAAAAGAAATGGGATTTGCTGACAAAAAACGCTAATAAGATGAAGATAAATAACTATATATTCGCCTCTCAAACTAATGACAGAAATGATAATGATTTAAAAGTTATGGACTCGCAACAAATGATTTTTGGGATTAACTTGCCGACGGATTTACTGAGACTAGAAAATATCAGCTATGAGTTTATTATAGAGAGGGGAATTCCTTTAGCCTTGTGGTCTAGATGTCAAAATCCTGCTGTCAATCATACCAGTGACTTAGATGAGTTAATTAAGCCTAAAAAAGATAATGAGGAAAATCTTAAAGACGGGGAGGATAATGTTTTGAATCTTGAAAACTTAACCAAATCTGTCGAAGTGAAGAGACTAGAAGCTACCGAAGAAGAGTCTTTTCATTTAGGCCATCATCTTTGCTTTTTATGGGAAAATCCTTATAACTATCCCACCAGCAAGAAATTAAAGCTTTAGTGAGTTCTGCTCATCAATTTTGTTAAACATACTAATACAAAGGAAAGGACATTATGAGTGATTGGCAAATTTTTAAAGGAACTAAAGAATCTCATTCTATTGAAAAATGGCCAGAACCACCCCCTTGGCGAAACTTTAACCAACAAGAACCCCAAAAACCAGCAAAGGAAACTTTTCAAGCCAACGAGAAAGTCATTAACGCTGTTAATATGGCCATTTATTTGCGTCGTCCCCTACTGGTAACAGGAAAACCCGGAACGGGGAAATCTAGTTTAGCCAAGGCCATCGCCTCGGAATTAGAATTAGGAGAGGTATTACATTGGCCGATTAATACCCGTAGTACACTGCAAGAGGGATTATACTATTATGACGCGATCGCTCGTTTACAGGATGCTCAAATTAATCAAGGAGAAGGAGTTAAAGATGCTCAACTGAATCAAGACAAGCCAAATAAATTTGATATCGGTGACTATATTCGTCTTGGTCCATTGGGAACAGCTATGTGTTCAAAGCAATACCCCAGAGTCTTACTGATTGATGAAATTGATAAAAGTGATATTGACTTACCTAATGATCTCTTAAATATTTTTGAAGAAGGCTATTTTGTCATAGAAGAACTTCAAAGACTGAAAAAGCATCAAGAGTATCATACAGTAACCGTTCAAACCTCTGATGGTCAGACCCATGAAGTAGTCGATGGACGTATTCCCTGTGAACAATTTCCCATTATTATTATGACCAGTAATGGAGAAAGGGAGTTTCCCTTACCATTTAAACGTCGTTGTATTCAATTGGAGATAAAAGAACCTAATGAGAAAGAATTGACCAAGATTGTCAAAGCTCACTTAGAATTAGGAGATGATTTAACCCAAGAAATTGAAACCCAAATTCAGAAATTTTATGAAAAACGAGAGAAGGGACCTCTAGCAACAGACCAATTACTTAATGTTGTCTTTATGTTAATGAATAAACCCTTACCTGATGCCAAAGAAAAGGAAGCAATTATCGAGCGTTTAATGGCTTATCTGAACACTACTGGAGAGAAATAAAGGTGATGTTAGAACAGTTCGTAGCCTTTGTTGATACAGAAAAATGGGAACTTGATTCGATTCAGATAGCTGAAGTTTTATGGTTTGTCCGGACAGTTACTCCTTTAATAAGAGGAGAAGCAGATGGAGCTTACCAATTTTGTCTATTGGCTTTTTTAAAAGGGGTTGAAAACCTGGGATTATGTTTAGTTTGGGTGACGATTTTAGAAAAATGGGAAACTCCCCAAATTGAGTTTACGAAATATCAGCAAGAACTGATGATGATTACTCTCTTTTGGACTCTCATAGAAAAGGGTTTGTATTCCCTCGCCTTGCTATTATTTTTAGAAAAAAAGGGGGTTGGTAAGAAATTAACAAAACCTCCTTTATCAGAGCTTAAATATCCTCTGACTTCACCATCAAACAAACCTGTTTCTTCTACTGCTATTGAGCCAAACCCTTATCCCACAGAACAATTACCTATTAAATTACCAGACACAGGAATCTTCCGCAATACTTTAGAATTAGGACGCTTACTTAAACCCCTAAAACAGAAAATTAATTCTCGTATTGCTCAGGAATTAAACATCAAAGAAACTGTCAAGCGAAGTGCCGAACTTAGTACCCCTACTCAGCCTCGTTATTTTCCTGTTCTAACTCCTAAAAAAGAACGTTGGTTAGACGTGGCTTTACTAATAGAAGATAGCGAATCTATGATTCTTTGGCAATCTTTATTAAAAGAAGTACAAGATTTTCTCGAACATTTAGGGGCATTTCGTGATATAAAACCCTATCGAATGAACTGGGATGATTTGACAAAAACCTTGCAAATTTCTTCTTTTTATTCATTTTCTCAGTACCTATCTCCCCAAACATTAAATGCTCCTGGTAGCCGACGCTTAATTTTGATAGTTAGTGATTGCATTTCACCTGCTTGGATTAGTGAACAATTTATTGATATTCTTCAACAATGGTCAAGCCAAAGTCTGTTAACTGTCTTGAATCCTTTTCCTGAAAGAATATGGGAACGCACTAACCTTGATTATGCTATAAAAATTCGATTAGGCAATAAAAAAAAGGGACTTACTCCCCAAAGTTGGCAAGCTATTCCCCTGGAATCTTGGCAGATTAAAGGGTTTGATAAACAAGCTTTGCTTAAATTAGTTAAACTACCAATTGTCAGCTTAGAATCGGAATCGATAAAAGCTTGGGTTAATGTGATAATGGGAAAAGGAATAAGCTGGTGTTCAGGGGTTTGGTTAGGGTCTAATTTTATGTATTCTTATGAAGAAGAAGAAGAAGACGATGAGAAAAGTCTGACTACTCTTCAACAAATTAATAACTTTTATGCAACTTCTTCACAACTTGCTTGGGAATTAATTCAGTGGTTATCGGCCATTCCTGTCAGTTTTTCCACCATTCGTTTAGTGCAAAGAACCTTATTGCCTGAATCCACTCAAGTTCATGTGGCAGAAGTGGTCATGGGAGGATTATTAAGTCCTATTACCCCCCTTAATTATTATCAGTCTAACTATCCCATTCAATTTGAATTTAAACCGGGCATTCGAGAGACTTTTTTAGATAAAATAGCCGCAGAAAAACAAATAAAGAAAAAAGATTTTTGTTTGGGAGTGATTGGTCGTTTAACAGAAAAAATTGCTAGTCATTTTGGTTATCAAACCATTCGTGAATTTGAAGCCACTCTCTTAACCAATCCTTTAGAATTAAGTGGAGAAGATGACCTAGAATTAATTCAAGCTTTTGCAACTATTTCTGTCTCTACCCTACGACAATATGGAGAAGAATATGCCCCTTATATTAGGAAATTAGATAGAAGTCGAGCGCGGTTAGCTTTTGTCTCTTCTGTTGAGGGGAACTCCATCGGTTTTAATTGGATAGATTTTCTGGAAAGTATAGCCCAAAGGCATCACTTAACAGACATTGAAATGGAAACCTTAATTAATATCTTGCCAACTCCAAGCCAATCTTATTCTATCCCGGAAGTAGCCAGACAACTTCTCCTTTCTCCTTCAGCAATTAGTAGTCGTCTCACTGGCATTTATTGTAAATTTGAAACCTTAAATCCTAATTTATTCCAATCAAAAAAATATAATAAATTATCGACCCTAAAGCTATACCTATACTCTCAATATGTCAAAGTTAGTTTCTTGCATCAATTAGCTATTCCTGACTATGCCATTTCTCAATTAGAAACCTTAGAACTCTTTGAATTTGAAGCCGAAGTAGCCACGATCACTTTTGAACCAGTCATAACAGACTTATTGAGCCGAAATCTCCGTAACTTTTCCTTTGAAACCCCCACAGTAAACCTTCGCGGCGAAATAATCAAAACTACAACCCATACCGCCCAATATTTCAGCGAACAGTTAATAGTTAATACTAAACAGTTAAAGACGAATATTACCGAAGAAATTACTCTCGACATGGTATCTATACCTGATGGTACTTTTACGATGGGTTCTCCTAAAAATGAAAAAGATAGCCCTAATAATGAACGTCCCCAACATAATGTAAAGGTTCCTCCTTTCTTCATGGGGAAATATCCCATTACTCAAGGTCAATGGAAAGTGATTGCCACCAGAACAGATTTAAAAGTAAAAATAGACTTAGAAGAAGATCCATCTTATTTTAAAAAACCCTATCAAGATCAAGACAGAGAAATAGATAGATGGCTTAGACCCGTTGAAAGAGTCAATTGGTATGAAGCTGTAGAGTTTTGCCAGCGACTGTCTAAGCTAACGGGGAGAGATTATAGACTGCCTTCGGAGGCACAATGGGAATACGCTTGTCGTGCTATGACAGAACCCCTAGACCTCGCAAAAGGTGAATCTTACCCACCCTTTTACTTTGGAGAAACCCTCACTGATAAGTTAGCCAACTATAATGCTTCTAGAACTTATGCCTCGGGACCCAAAGGCGAAAATGGAAAGGAAACTATCCCCGTTGGTCAATTTCCCCCGAATGCTTTCGGATTATACGATCTGCACGGAAATGTCTGGGAATGGTGTATGGATGACTGGCATGACAATTATGAAAATGCGCCTAGTGACGGTAGTGCTTGGCTTGATAATAATCAAGAGGAAAATCTTGATGCTGAAAATAGCTTAGAATCTACTGAAAAAGACGGAAATAATCCATATTCTGTCATGCGGGGCGGTTCCTGGGGCATCAATCCGGTTAACTGCCGTTCCGCTTTCCGTGACGACATCAACCGCCGCGTCCTCCGCGACTACGATCTCGGTTTTCGGGTAGTCTGCGTATTCGGGAGAACTCTCTAACCCTTTTTCCTTTTTCCCCTTTTACCCTTTACTCTATGTTTTACTTTTTCCTTTTCCAAGCGGATCGCTATATTTTTGATTTTCCAATATCAAGGTTTGATGACATTAACCAAAGACAGGTTGATCGAATATATTTGTTAAACTGAGATCTGGTACCTAGTCTAAAATCCCAGATTTTTTACCGAGTTAATCAGGGTTTTAGGCTTTAAAAGTCGGGGATTTGTGGTTTTTCAATTATGGTGCAGTATCTGAGCTAAAACTATTACCAAGATGAAGGAATTATCAATTATTCAAAAAACCCATGATCTAATCAAGTATTATGTGCCTATAATCGAGAGATTCCCCAAAGTTTATAAATTTACGGCAGGGGATAGAATCGTCAATCAATTGTATGATTTATTAGAGGGGTTAATTAAGGCTAAATATGAGAAAAATAAATTAAACGCCCTAATTAACTTAAATGTTCAATTAGACATTTTACGGCATCAAACGAGACTAATATTAGATTTTCAATTAATTGATCTAAAACGTTATCAGTATGTTAGTCAAAAAATTGATGAAATTGGTATAGAATTGGGAGGCTGGATTAAAACCCAACGTCAACGAGAATAACATCATTGAAGCAAACAACGGTTTAAAATATTATGAAAACAGTTAAATTGAATGAGCTAGAAAAAGAGGCTTTATTAACTCAAAAAGAACCAATTGCCATAGAATATAATAGCAAAATTATAGGCTATTATAAGCCTGTTATTGATTCCCAGACAGCCAAAAAAGCAAAGGAAGAACTTGATATAATTATGGAAAAAGTATTAAAAGAAATAGGTTTGACTGAAGAAGAATATGTGTCAATGTTTATGAAGATTGAAGAATCCTGCTTTTAGTGGTTGACACGAATATTTTAGTGGCTGAACTTCTTAGAAAGCGAGAAAGAGATTCAATTATATCAAAAAGCTTAGAGTTATTCTTAGCTGAAAAAATGAGAGAGAAAGTTTAATATGAATTACAAAAGCGAATTTCCATTATTGTGAATAAAACAAATTTAACTCAAGAATTAGGGCAACTGCAATTAGAAGCCATCTTAAGACTAATTGATAGTAAAATTATCACCTTGCCTTTATCGTTTTACCAAGAACTAAAAGCAGAGGCTAAAAAAGGGATTTCTAGAGATTTCAATGATTGGGAAACTGTAGCCTTAGCCTTACCCGACGCAATTTGGACAGAAGATTATGATTTTTTCCGTTGTGAATGTCCAACGTGGATAACTCAAACCATATTAATTCAAATTAATTAATATCCTAATTTCCTGCAAACGTTAATCTAATAATTTCCCACCACTATGAAACGTTACGGTAACTTATATCCTCAAATTATTGACTTTGATAATCTTTATCTATCAGCTAGAAAAGCTCAAAAAGGAAAGCGGTTTAGAGAGAATGTTTTACAATTTAATTATAACTTAGGAACGGAATTATTAAAAATTCAGCAAGAACTAAAAGATAAAACCTATCAACCAGGAAGCTATCGAACTTTTCATCTAAGAGATATAAAAAGTCGTTTGATTTCGGCAGCCCCCTATCGAGATCGAGTTGTTCACCATGCTTTATGCAATATCATTATTCCCATTTTTGAGAGAACTTTTATTAGTGATACTTATGCCAATAGAGAAGGTTATGGAACTCATAAAGCCTTGATGCGCTTTACCGATTTTGCTCGTTCTAGTCGTTATGTTTTACAATGTGATATTAGAAAATATTTCCCTAGTATCGATCATGAAATCCTTAAACAACTCATCAGACGAAAAATCAAATGCCCAGATACCCTCTGGCTAATTGATGCCATTATTGATAACAGCAACGAACAAGAAGAAGTTAACCATTATTTCCCAGGAGATGATTTACTCACGCCCATACAACGTAGACATGGTTTACCAATAGGAAATCTAACCAGTCAATGGATGGCAAATATTTACTTATCAGGCTTTGATCATTTTGTTAAAGAACAACTCAAAGTCGCTAAATATGTGCGGTATGTGGACGATTTTTCTTTGTTTTCTGATGACCATCAATTTCTCAAAGATGCTCGAATATTGATTGAAGACTATTTAGTCCAACTCAGGTTAAAAATTCACCCCATTAAGAGTCAGTTATTTGAAACAAAACATGGTTCCAGCTTTCTAGGGTTTCGGATTTTCCCCGAAACAATTCGGGTGAGAAATAGCAACTTACATCGTGGCAGAAAAAGACTGAGAAAATTGCAAAAAGATTATGCCGAAGGTAAAATCAATGTAGAAGATATTAAGCGATCGCTTAACAGTTGGGAATCTCACTTGAAACATGGTGACACCTGGCGACTGAGGAAACAGATATTCAGTTCCCTTGTTTTTACGAGGAGTTGAAGAAGGGGAAGGCGAACCCGACCGCGGGGCGGTTCCTGGGGCAACAATCCAAATAACTGCCGTTCCGCTTACCGTAACAACAACAACCGCCGCGACAACCGCAACAACAATAACGGTTTTCGGGTAGTCTGCGTATTCGGGAGAACTCTTTACAGTCAGAGTTGGCAGGTGGGAATCTGTCAAGAGTGCGCCAGAGAGTTCAGCCTTTTCCTGAGATGCTGGTAACGGTATCCAAAAATCAAACTGGGTTGGGGAGCTTGGTAGGGTAAAACCGAACAGTTTTCCAGCCCTCCACTAATATTTTGGGAACTAGAAGCGTGAAAACACTGCAAGTAAAACGCCAAAGCCAAAAGTTTCGAGGCTATAGAGACTATATTGATGGTGTCCCCTTAGAAATGGTCTTGATTCCCGATGGAACCTTCACTATGGGTTCACAAGAGACAGAAGAAGGGAGCCATGCTGATGAAAGACCCCAACATCATGTAACCATTACCTCGTTTTTGATGGGACGTTACCCCATTACTCAAGCACAATGGCAAGCGATCGCTGCTAGAACCGATTTAAAAATTAATATAGACTTAGATGAAGACCCCTCTTATTTTAAAAAACCCTATCAAGATCGAGACAGGGAAATAGATAGATGGCAAAGACCCGTAGAACAAGTAGATTGGTATGGAGCAGTAGAATTCTGTGGGCGACTCTCTAAGCTAACAGGAAGAACTTATCAGCTACCATCAGAAGCCCAATGGGAATATGCTTGTCGAGGTGTGACAACACCCTTAAATCTAGAAAAAGGGGAATTTTATCCACCGTTCCACTTTGGGGAAACCATTACAACAGATTTAGCCAATTATCGAGGGGACAAATCCTATGGCAAAGGGACACAAGGAGAATATCGCGAACAAACAACACCTGTAGGTTATTTTCAAGTCGTCAACGCCTTTGGACTCAGCGATATGCACGGAAATGTCTGGGAGTGGTGCGCTGATGACTGGCATGGTAATTATAAAGGAGCGCCTACTGATGGCAGTGCATGGCTTGATAGTAATCAAGAGAAAAAAGTCAAGTCTGAAAATGAATCATATTCTGGCAAAAATGATGATATTTCGCTAAATAGTGTCCTGCGGGGCGGTTCCTGGGGCCTCAATCCGAATCTCTGCCGTTCCGCTTTCCGTAGCTACAACTACCGCCGCGACAACCGCATCAGCAATGACGGTTTTCGGGTAGTCTGCGTATTCGGGAGAACTCTCTAACCCTTTTTCCTTTTTCCCCTTTTACCCTCATTCCCTATTTTTTCTTTTACCCTAATAGAAAAATCGTTAAGTGAAGATGGGTCGGTTAAATCTACTCGGTTGACCGTGGGAAGTTTTGTCACCGTTGTCGGTGAGCATCCCAGAAAAGGACAGACGGGGGAGATAATCGCGTTGCCCAATCCTACGCGGCCATCATCCTTTTCGACGATGGCAACAGGGAAATGTTAGGTTCGGACTTCCTTTCCCCAAAAACCATTGATGTGGCCGCTAAATTTCAAGTCAAAGAAGGGCTGAATTATAGGGCGGGTAACGGCTGTGAGTGGTATGTCAGGGTAGAACAGGCTACTTGGGAACGGCTGCTAAGATACCGAAATCGCATTGGTACGGCAACTCTCGATGGTGCTATCAAACGAATGTTAGAAAGTATCGAGAACAGCCCACCCTAACGGAACCTTAACTTGGTTTGAGCTGCTCACTTAACGAATTTTTCGAGGTTCTCACTTAACGAATCGTTAAGTGAGGGGAGTGGACAATATAGCAAAGACCAAGGTGCTTAGGACAATCTATCGCTGAAACCCTGTTCAGATAAGAGTTTGAAAATTGAAAGCGTTCTAAATAACCCATTATTTGCTATATCTTATCGTTAGGCAGCGATCGATGACGTGGCGATCATCTTTCTGGGGGAGCATTGTGGGGTGGGAAAGGTGAAACACGGAACAATTACGGATTAGAGAAACCAATTTTCAATCACTAAGTACCTAAGCAAAATTAATTACACATATCTAACCCGCTCCTTGCCTCTTGTCTCTTGCATGAGTGCCTTTCTTCACTAAGAAATTTATTTTGCACGACTACTTATTAATTAAGGCGATGGAGTTTTAAGTCACCCCTCTTAAATCTGAGATTTAAAAATCATCAATTAGGAGTTTTAACCATGAAAAAAACAACTCTTCCTATTAATTTATCTCAAGAAGAAATTAAACAATTTTGTCAGCGTCACTCGATCTGCAAGTTATCTTTATTTGGTTCAGTATTAAGGGATGATTTTACCTGACAGGGGGACAAGACATCTCAAAGCGTTGTCCACAAAGGTTTTTAGGCTCCTCAGTTACAAATAGATACATCCCTTTCAGCCAAAAAGCTAACGAGAGAATCAGGGATTTGGGCGAGCTTATTAGAAATCTTTAT